>JAUXCV010000314.1 GCA_030618675.1 Acidimicrobiia bacterium
CGAGATCGACGCCCTGGCCCCAGTGCGTGGGAACTCGACGAACTCGGTGACCGACTCGGTGGTGGCAGCGCTTCTCACCGAGATGGATGGCGTCTCCGACCGGGGCGATGTCTTCGTGATCGGCGCCACGAATCGCCGCGATCTCGTCGATCCGGCGCTGCTCCGGCCCGGTCGTCTCGAGGTCCACCTTCGCCTCGGCCTTCCTGCCCCGGAAGCCCGCCGAGCCTTCTTCGAAATCTCCGATGTGCCGTTCGCCGACGACGTCGACCTCGACCATCTCGTCGAGATCACCGACGAACTGTCGTTCGCCGATCTGTCCGGCGTCCTCCGCGAGGCAGCCCTCATCGCCCTCCGCCACGACTCTTCCGCGATCTCTGTGACCAAGCAGGGACTAGCCACCGCCGTAGCGGGTCGAAACCTGCTTGCTCGCCACTCTCAGTAGGCGTAGACTCACGCAAAGAGGAATTGGGTCAAACGACCCTTCTCCGGCAATGCAAGAATCAGGTTGAATGAAGATGACGAATCAGGTCGATGGAAGTGCTCGCGCTCTCCCATCGCCCATTGACATTGGGAATGAGTGCCAACGGTGCCGGCCACGGTGCCGGAGGACAACGGGGTCGCCGCGGCGACTCCACAACGAAAGCTGGAGGTAGCCGGTGTTTTCGAGAGTGTTGACCCGTTCAAGCAACGAGCATGTCCGCAGAGTTCTGATCGTCGTCCTCGCGACGTTGATGCTGTTTGCGACGCTGACCCTGATCCCCGGCGCCCCTCTTGGCGCTGATCCCGCGCATGCCGCGACCATCGCGCCGACATCCGGTTTCGAGATCGACGGGAACCTCGCGAAGGATGGCGCGGGCCCACTGGTCGGCGACTGGCTCGAGGTTTACGGTGCCGGCTTGACGCCTGCGCCCGCGAGCGATCCCACGACCGGGATCTATTACCTCAAGAAGAACATCGACAATGGCGGCGTGTGTGCGAGCGCCACCGATGATGTCAGTATTGGCGGCCAGAAAGCCGATCATGGCCCTATCTGGCAGTCGGATACCGGCCCAAAGCCACCTAAGAAGAGCGATATCAATAACGTTTGGATTGCCGCTGAGAAGATCGATACGGGTGGCCAGATCGAAGACATGTTGTATCTGGCCTTCGAGCGATGCGCTCAGGATCCAGGCGCGTTCAATGTTGCCATGGGCATCGACGGAGGTGACGGCATACCGCCGTTCGACGGAGCCGGTAATCCCAACACGACGACCGACGACCATTTGATCGTATTCGACTTCACCCCGAACACCGGAACCGCTACGGCGGTGATCTACAAGTTCAATGGGACGTCCTATGACACCGTCGGCGTAACCGTCCCCAATGCCGCGTGGGAAGCCACTATGGGCGACACGCTCGGAGAAGTAGCGATCAACCTACAAACCGCTGGGCTTCTGCCCCACGACCAGACTTGCAGCTCGATCAGTGTCGCCAACCAGGTGGCATCGTTGTCCGGCGGTGTTCTCGGTTCTGCCGTCAAGGACCTCATCAACGTCGAGCCATTCAAGATTTCCACCTGCGGAACAGTGGAGGTCGAGAAGGCCTCCGACCCAGATGTACCCGGTGCGGGTTCATTCGCATACGGTGTTGTCCAATCTGACGGTGGAGTAGTGTCCGGTTCGAACCTGGACGTCAGCGGAGTCACCGGACTCATCCAACCGAATCCGCCAGTAGATGGCAGCACGTTGTTGAACGCGTCCATCAACGTTGGCGAGACTGATACCTGGGCCAACGTGATCTCCGCGAGCGACTACACGATCTTCGAAACGATCCTGCCAGTCGGTTGGGAACTCGACACCATCTCGTGCACCTTCACCGACATCTTCGCTCCCGGTGCACCAGACGTAACCAGAGTGATCTATGAGAGAGGTGCTGATACCGGTGCGGTATTCACGATCCCGCCTTTTGAATTCCCGGGTATCACAAGTTCAAAGTGCACGATCACGAACACCACATCAGGTGTGATCGTCGAGAAAGTCGGAGCCGGCGACACTTCTACGGTGTTCCCCTTCGGCATCAACGGAGAGAAGCTGAAGATCTCAGGAGTCGAAGTTGACGGCCTGAAGCTCACAGAGACATCTGACGCTACTCCGTTCACACCTGGCACGACCGTGACGGTCACTGAGACGTTGCCAGTTGCATCCCCTGCGTGGACACATACGTCGACGACCTGCCTATTCGATGACGGCACCACCGTCCCGACTACTGGTTTGAATCCGACATTCGACACGGTTGCTGGCAAGGTCATCACCTGTACATTCGAGAACAACCAGGCCGCCAAGATCATCGTTGAGAAGCAGACGCTCCCCGACGGTTCTCCACAGGCCTTCGCGTTCGCTGGCACAGAACTCAACAGCACCGGAATCTATGACGGCGAGACAATTAAGGCCGAGGTCGATCCAGGAGGCCCATATACATCGACCGAGGTTGCCCCCAACGGTTGGGACCTGACCGACATCTCGTGTGACGATCCAGGTTCGTCTGGTGATCTCGACACAAAGACAGCCACATTCAATGTGGTAGCTGGCCAAACAGTGAAATGCACGTTCACGAATACCGAAGCGCCGATACTCAAACTGGTTAAGACCGTCACGACAGCCGACGGCGGAGACGCCGTGGCTGATGACTGGACGTTGACTGCTGTGTCACAAGGCGCTGACGATACACGTGACATCTCCACCC
>JAUXCV010000146.1 GCA_030618675.1 Acidimicrobiia bacterium
CGCGACAAGATCTGGAAGATTCCCATCGCGGGATCCGTGATGCGGTGGCTCGAATCCATCCCTGTTCACAAGCGTGAGGATGGATCGAAGACGAGCAACGACGAAATGTTCGGAGCTGCCTACGAGGCACTGCGAGAGCGCGGTCACCTGCTCATCTTCCCTGAAGGCATCACCGTCGACGATCCAGCGATTGCGCCGATCAAGACTGGTGCAGCACGCATCGCGTTGGGCGCCAGGGCGAGCGGTGTACGGGGCATCGCGATTACCCCGGTCGGGATCCACTATGAGAACAAGGCTCTGTTGCGAAGCCGGGTCTTCGTGAATCGGGGCGCCGTCGTCTGGCTCGACGAGGTCATCGACGACATCGAGGCTGTCGCCGGGCCGGCAGAACCGTCAAACCAAGAAGCGGTAAGAGTCGTCACGGAGGCGATAGAGCGCCGCCTCCGTCAAGTTGCCCCGGACTTCGTCGACTGGAGGCAGGCACGAGCACTCACAAGTGCCGCGGAGATCGCCTCCCGGGGCCAGGCTGAAGATGCGGCTACTGAAGTGCGTTATGCCGACCGGGAGCGGATCGCCGCTGCACTCGCACGCTCGAGTGAGACGGATCAGGCGGCCATCATCCACGCCGTCGACGCCTACTACAAGACACTGGACGGCGTCGGTCTCTCTGATCGAGAGCTCATGGCCCAGGTTGGCGGCGCCGACATGGCCAAGTACGTCCTCCGGAATGTGGGGTTGGGGCTTGTCGTAGCACCGTTCGCGGCTGCCGGAGCTGTCGCCAATGCGGTCCCTTACCTGGCCGTGAAGGGGATCGGCTTGCTCCCGGTGGCGCCGGCCGTCAAGGCGACAATCAAACCGATGGGCGCGATCTTCCTCTTCGGAGCAAGCTGGGGCGTCTACACAGTCATAGCCGTGAGGAGATTCAAGGGTATTCGCACCGTCGCGGCCGTGCTACTCCTGCCCGTCAACCTCGCGGCCGTGATCGTTAGCCTCGAGCGAGTCCGATTGATGGGCCGCGCTTGGAAGAGCTTCCGAGCGACGCGCGGTCCCGCCGACGTCCGCGGCGTCTTGCTCGACCAACGGAAGGTCGTCGTTGACGAGGTCCGCGCCACCCTTGACGCTACGTAGCGGGCCCTCAGAATGGTCTCTCGGGAAGCCGGATGAGCGAATCACTCAATCCAATGGGAGAGAAGCTTCTCAGGCGTAGCAGTCAATCTCACCCCATTCGTGCGAGGACGCCACGCCTCGATTTCCGTACCTTCAGCGACAGCAGCACAACGCGACCATCCGCAACGCGATAGAGAATTCGGGAGGAACACTGTGACCGCAGCAAGCTACCGCAATCTGTCGGAACTGCTCTCGACAAGCGTTGAGAGGTACGGAGCAAACCCGTTCCTTGGTGTTCGTCTGGGCGAGAACTCCTGGAAATGGATGACCTATTCAGAGTTCGGCCAGACGGTCGGCAACGCGCGGGCGGGTCTGTCGTCTCTCGGCGTTGAAGCTGGCGACCGTGTTGCCATCATCTCGAACAACGGGATTCCCTGGGCCGTGGCAGCGTACGCCACCTATACGCTGGGCGGCGTCTTCGTGCCGATGTATGAAGCTCAGCAGGACAAGGATTGGCGCTACATCATCGGCAACTGTGGCGCGAAAGTCCTGCTGGTCGCCAACGAGGAGATCTTGGAGCGGGTGGAGGGTTTCCGGGACGAGATCCCAAGCGTCGAGCACATCGTGACTATCGCCGGCGAGACCGATCTCAGTTTTGCGACACTCCTGGCAGAAGGGGAGCAAACCACCGTCGCCCCGGTCTTTCCCGACAGCGATGACGTGGCCGGGCTCATCTACACGTCAGGGACGACAGGCGAGCCCAAGGGCGTCGTGCTGTCCCATGGAAATCTCACTTCGAATATCGCGGCTATCAATGAGGCGTTCCCACTCGAGCCCAACGACCGATCCGCTTCATTCCTGCCCTGGGCCCACGCGTTCGGGCAGACCGTCGAGCTCCACACGTTGTTGTCGCTCGGTGCATCGACCGGGATGACCGGACCGAAGACGCTGGTCCGTGACATGCCCGAGCTCAAGCCCACGATCCTGGTCGCCGTGCCCACAATGTTCAATCGGATGTACGACGCCATCTCGAAGCTCGTCTCAGGACAAGGCGGTCTCGTGGAGTGGGTGTTCGGCAAGGCGATGGCGAATGCGATGAGACGCCAGGACATGCGGTCACAGGGATTCACGACCAAGTGGATTGAGCTTCTCCACTCGCTCTTTGACAACGTGATCTTCTCAAAGATCCGAGGAGGCATGGGCGGACGGCTCAAGTTCGCGTTCACCGGCGGCGCCGCAATCTCCACCGAGGTGACCAACTTCATCTCCGCGATGGGAATCACCGTATACGAGGGATACGGCCTCTCCGAGACGTCCCCGGTGGTATCGGCCAACACTCGCCGGGCCCGCAAGCTGGCGACTGTAGGCAAACCCGTTCCCGGCGTCACTGTGAAGATCGACACCAAGCTCAGCGAAGACCCCGGAGTCGGCGAGATCGTCATCTACGGACCCAACGTGATGCAGGGGTACTACGGGCTCCCAGAGAAGACGGCCGAAGTCATGACCGAGGACGGAGGCTTTCGGACAGGGGACCTGGGCAGTCTCGACGATGAAGGATTCCTCTCGATTCGGGGCCGCATCAAGGAGCAGTACAAACTCGAGAACGGGAAATACGTCGTACCGACTCCCATCGAGGCCCAACTCGAACTATCCGGCTATATCCAGAACGTCATGATCTATGGCGAGCAACGTCCGTACAACATCGCCATCATCGTGCCGGACATGGTCGCGGTGAACATGTGGGCTGAGAAACAAGGGCTCGAGACCGCTGACCGCGAGGTACTCATCGCAACTGATCAGGTCACGTCCCTCTTCACCGCCGAGCTCGAGCGCCAGAGCGGGCCGGTCAAACACTACGAACGGCCCAGAGGATTCGTACTCGAGTCGGAGGAGTGGACTCCGGAGAACGGGTTCCTGACGCCAAGCCTCAAGGTGAAGCGCCGCGCCGTGGTGGCTGCGTTCAGCGACCAGATCGAGGACCTCTACCCTGGGTAGGAAGATGGCAACCAAACCGAGAGCGAAGATCCGGCCCCTTGACCGACTCGGCCGCTGGAACGGCTCCGGATTCGACCCGGTTGTTGCCGAATCGGTGACGGCCAGCAACGTCTTCGTGTTCTCCCACGGTTGGGGCCGCGGCATTCGGCCCACCGTCGACGCCGCTGAGGGATTCCTGAGGGTGTGGGACCAGGCAGCACAGATCCCCGATGGTCGGCGCTTCGACGGCTTCTACGGTCCACTCGCCGACGCCATCACCGCACGGGTTCCGGACGCTGCCGTGCTCGCCTACACCTGGATAGACGAGTCGGCCACAGACGACCGAGCCACATCGGGAGTTCGCTCGCAGGTGCGAACAACCGCGAATGGCCAGCAACTCGCTGCCGGTATCTACCGCGCTCTCGCCACAGACGTTGACCACCGCATCCATCTGATCGGCTTCAGCCATGGCGCGAAGGTTGTGTGCGTCGCCGCCACGTTGCTCGAACCTCCGCCGGCGCAGCTGACGTTACTCGACTCTCCAGAAGGCACGCTGCCGATCCTCGGCGGTGCCCTCAACGACCTCTCTTCCTACCTCAGGGCGCTCTCTCGCCTCGGAAGCGGTGATCGACCATCGACATTCGTTGACAACTACCCGTCCTTGTTCGGGATTCGGTACGGAGAAGTGCCCGGTCTGGGAGCTGTGGTGGACACCGTATTGGACCCTGAGAACTTCCCACTAGAAGCGAAAGCGCCGGACCAACCAACGACGATGACCGCGTCCGCATCGGCTGCCCACGGCTATTCCTGGCGGTGGTACGTCGAGACGGCCCGCAATCCTGAACTTGACGTCGGGTTCGGCTGGTCGCCGATGCTGCCGAATCATGCCGAACCGCCGGGCACTCAACACCGGCAGCGAGCGCGCGATGCATCTGAGACACCGGATCCGATGGCGCTCGAGGTTGATGATGAGGTACGGACCGGTGGTTTCACGGAAGACATTCGCACGCGCGTGAAGTCGCGACTCAACTCCGCTCGCCTGCTCAGCACGGAGGGCAAACAGGTTCAGCGGGGCCTCTTCTGGCGCAGCCGTGGCGACTTGCTGGCGGTCGCTCCACTCGTTTGGCAAGAAGGGCCAGACGATGCAACCGTCAGGGTCACGATCAACCGCACCGAACGCGGCCACTCCTCGAAGGGTTGGACCCGCCACTCCGACCAGCAGCTCGCTATTCCGCTGGGGGGCGCGCTCTCCGGACCCATGCTGGTCAAGGTCGAACTGGAATCGGACGAGCCCGCGGCGGTTGAGTGGGGGCCGGTTGGTGCGATCTACGGAATCGACCTTCCGGCCTTCGCCGAGTATCGCACCTGGATCTACCCCCTCCTCATGGCGGGGACGGCGACACTAGTCACCCTCGTCGCCGTTCGTTTGGCGCTCTGGCGCCGGAGATAGAGACTCGCCGGGCTCATTCGGGTCGTCGCTGGTCCGCCGATGCGTTGAGATGTTGCTCCCGAGTTTCGAGATGCTTCCTCCGAGCGCTTCCAGGGTCAAACCCGCCGCATATCTCGCGTCGTCTTGAACCTCTGGAGCTCTAAGTGCAGCCTCAACGCCGGCGATTGCGGAATGCACTCCGCTGTTGTCGGGCCGACCGTCGGCGTCCTCGCTCGAACACGACGACTCAACCTCGGCTCCGGCCTTGTAGTGATCCTTGAGCCCGGACCCGAGCAGTCGGAACTGCTCGGCGGCGTCGTTCCAGGACGTGTCATGTTGACTCATAGGGCTCCTTC
>JAUXCV010000166.1 GCA_030618675.1 Acidimicrobiia bacterium
CCCACGGCAGATGAGATGGAGGAACAAGAGACAGACCTCATCCTCGAAGGTTCCCAGCTCGCTCTCCAGATCCACGAGTCGGTCGGGCATGCCATCGAACTCGATCGGATCCTCGGATGGGAAGCAGCGTTCGCGGGCACCTCGCATCTTCAACTCCCCAAGCTCGGAACGTTCAGGTTCGGATCGGAGCTGATGAACATCACCGCAGACGCCACGCTTCCCGGGGCACTCGGCACGTTCGGCTACGACGACGAAGGCACGAGGGCACAACCGGTCGACATCGTCAAGAACGGCATGTGGGTCGGGGTTCTCTCCGGTCGGGACTCTGCTGCCATGGCCGGACTCCCACCGGGTGGCATGGTGCGGGCCGATGGATACAACAGGCTCCCGATGGTGCGGATGACCAACGTGGGAATCCTGCCGGGGGATTCATCGCTCGAAGAGATCATCGCCGACACGAAGAACGGCGTGTACATGGCGACGAACCGCTCGTGGTCGATCGACGACAAGCGCCTCAACTTCCAATTCGGGACCGAGATCGCGTGGGAGATCAAGAACGGGAAGCTGGGTCGGATGCTCAAGAACCCGACCTACACCGGTATCGGTCCCGTGTTCTGGGCGAGCCTCGACCGGCTCGCCGGCGGCGACGAGTGGATCCACTGGGGGACACCGAACTGCGGCAAGGGTCAGCCGATGCAGGTGGCACATACGGGACATTCGGCGGCGCCGGGGAGATTCAAGAACGTGCGAGTGGGGGTGCGAGGATGAGCAGAGAGACCCAACTCACCGAGCGGGTGCTGGATCTCGTTGGAGACCGGGCAGAGGCCGAAGTGCTTGGCTCGACCGGGAATCTGGCGTTGACCCGCTTCGCGAACTCGTTCATCCATCAGAACGTGGCCGAAGAGGGTGAGGCTGTGAGCCTGCGTGTTGCGGTCGACGGCCGCGTCGCATCTTCGAAGACGACGGTGACGAGTGATGACGCCCTTGCAGCGTTCGTCGATGCCGCGCTTGAGACCGCGGCGATGCAGCCGGTCGACGACGATTGGCCCGGTGTTGCGGCCCCCGCGGTGCTTCCGGCGGTCGAGCACGCAGACGAAGCCACCTATGACGCATCGCCGGACGAACGAGCCGAACTCGTCAAGGCGTTCGTGGACGCAGGCAACGGGATGCTCGCGGCCGGATATTGCCAGACCGAAGGACGGTCGGTGGCGTTCGCCAACTCGGCCGGACATGCGGTCTCCGGACGGAGCACATCGGCGATCATCGACGGGATCCACCAGACCGGGACCTCCGCGGGGGCCGGCCACGCTGCTTCAGTGGCGATCGGGGATCTGGACGGCGCAGCCGTCGGCGCGCTCGCAGCGGAGCGCGCCATCGATTCGGCGACCCCCATCGATGCCAACCCGGGGGAGTACGAAGTCATCCTGGCGCCCGAGGCCATCGGGACACTTGCGGTGTTCCTCGGCTTCTACGGATTCAACGGGAAGATGCTCTCCGAGGGACAGTCATTCGTCGACCTGGGCGCACAGCAGTTCGATGGGCATTTCCAGATGTGGGACGACATCACCGATCCGCGGGCGATGGGTGTTCCCTTCGACACCGAAGGGACGCCCAAGGTTCGTCTCGACCTCGTTGCCGACGGCGTGACTCGCGGCGTTGCCCACAACCGCAAGACGGCGCAGAAGTTCGGCGTCGCCTCGAACGGGAACAACATCCCCGGATCCGAGGGATGGGGACCTGTTCCGACCAATGTGTTCGTGGGTGGGGGAGATCGATCGGTCGATGAGTTGATCGCCGGCGTAGAGCGCGGGATCTACGTTTCGACGTTCAACTACTGCCGCGTCCTCGACCCGAAGACCATGGTCGTGACCGGACTGACGAGAAACGGGACGTTCATGATCGAGAACGGCCGCATCGCCGATGCGGTGAGCAACATGCGTTTCACGCAGTCGTTCGTCGATGCGCTGGGAAGGGACACGATCCTGGGTCTCGGGAACGACGCCCGATTCGCCGACTCGGAGTTCGCACCCGGCATAATGTACGTGCCGACGATGCATCTCGCATCATGGAACTTCACCGGCGGAACGGAGGGCTGATGGCGAAACCCGATGACCTGGTGGCGGCTGCGCTGTTCACAGATCGCGACGTTGCGGACGAAGCGTGGGGGCGGCTGCTCGAAGCCGGGATCCCGTCTTCGGTGATCACCGAACCGGGAATGGTGGGCGCCTACCGCCTGAACGTGATGGTCGAGCGAAGAGACCTAGACCGTGCCCAACACCTGATCGCGGATCTGGTCAAGGGAGTAGACCAGTAGATCAGTAGCGAGTAGATCAGTACTGCTCTACTGCTCTACTGATCTACCACGAGAAACGACCCGGGGAGATCCCCGGGTCGCTCATCGTTCGTCCGAATTCGACTACGCGTCAGAACCCGCGTGCTCGTGGCCGTGATCATGGTCATGATCGTGACCTTCAGGGTCCTTCGCTTCTTCCTCGATCTCCTTGCGGACGGCATCCATGTCGAGGGCTTCGATCTGGCCGATGAGGTCGGTGAGAGCATCCTCAGGCAGGGCGCCCGGCTGAGAGAAGACGCCGATCTGCTCCTTGAACGCCATGAGTGTTGGGATCGAGCGGATCTGGAAGTACCCGGCGAGCTCCGGCTCTGCCTCGGTGTCCACCTTGGCGAATGTGATGTTGGGGTACTGCTCCGACACCTTCTCGTAGGTGGGGCCGAACATCTTGCAGGGTCCGCACCACTCGGCCCAGAAGTCGACGAGGACGATGTCTCCGTCGAGGATGGTCTTCTCGAAGGTGTCTTTGGTCAGGTTGACGGTTGCCATGTGTTGTGATCTCCGTTTCGAAGTTGATCTCGCTGAGTGAACCATAATACCCCTGGGGGTATTCCTACCTTCGACGTTCCAAAGGTCGTCGCGGGTTCCCACGTCCTGCAACACCGCGGACGTCCGTACACTTCCCGACCGTGATCGAAGGGCCCCTCGTCGAGTTGGATGGGATCGGCGTTCGCATCGGATCGACCCAGATTCTGCGCGACGTCGACCTCGAGATCGGCGCGGGCGAAGTCGTTGGCCTCTTCGGTGCGAACGGGGCCGGCAAGACCACCGCCTTGAGGCTCATTGCGACGCTCATCCGCCCGGCTCAAGGCAGCGGGAGGGTGCTCGGTGCCGATCTCACGTCTCCTGAGCGATACGACGTTCGCCGCAGAATCGGCATGATTGGGCACACACCCGGGATCTTCCCCGAACTGACTCTCGGAGAGAACCTGCGATACGCCGCCCGCGTCGCGGGCGTTCCCGCCGATCGAGCCAACGAAGCGCTTGCCGCCGTCGGACTCGCCGGAGCGGTCGACCGACTTGCCGGAGCATCGTCCCACGGGATGCAGCGCCGGACCGAGTTCGCTCGCGAACTCATGATCGACCGCTCGCTGCTCCTCCTCGACGAACCCCACTCGGCCCTGGACCGGGATGCCGTAGATCTCGTCGAGGGACTCATCGCCCGTAAGGCCGAAGAAGGTGGCGCCGTCGTTGTGGTGTCCCACGACCGGGACCGCATCAACAAGATCGCTCACCGCTCGGTCGAACTCTCCGGGGGAACGCTCTCGTGACGACCGGCTTCTGGCACCAGGTGGCGGCCGTGGTCAACCGCGACCTGCTGCGCGAGCGCAGGCGAGGCGACGTGCTCTGGGTCACGATCCCGTTTGGAGCGATCGCCCTCCTTCTTGTCCCGCTCGCCGTC
The DNA here is from genome assembly GCA_030618675.1 of Acidimicrobiia bacterium. Lineage (GTDB taxonomy): Bacteria > Actinomycetota > Acidimicrobiia > Spongiisociales > UBA5794 > JAHEEL01. Next base: position 3,753 of record JAUXCV010000166.1, read on the forward strand.
GGGACCGACGCGACCCTGCTTCGTGAGATCGGACCCGGGATGTACTGGGTCATCGTGATGCTGTTCGGTGTCCTCGTCTCGGTCGGGAAGGCGTCGAGCGAGACCTTGCCGCAGCAAGACGCGTCGGCTCTTCTCGGTCTCGACCCGGCCGCCGGATTCGTTGGCCGGACCCTTTCCGCGACGCTGCTCATGCTCATCTTCGAGGTCGTTGTGGGAGTTGTCGCGGTCGGCCTGTACGACGTGTCGATCATCGGATTCCCCTGGCTCGTCGTTACCCTTCTGATCGTTGCCGTGGGCCTCGCGCTCCTCGGAACGCTCACAGGATCGATCGTCAACAGCACAAGTGCCGGGACCGCCCTGGTGCCGCTTCTCGTTGCTCCCCTCTCCGTCCCGCTGCTCCTCGGAGCGACCCAGTCCTACGAGGGCTTACGGCTGGGTCACAGTATCCTTTCTTGGGTGTTGCTGATGGCCGCGGTCGTCTTGATCGTGGCCATCATCGGTGTGTTGACCGCCCGACCTCTACAGGAGACGTGATGCAGGCGCAGACGCGGAATCGCTGGTGGCCCTGGGTGGCGATCGGGCTCTCCCTCGCCGTCGCATTCACGCTTTCGATGATCAGTCCTGCCGATTCTGTTCAGGGTGATCTCGTCCGGATCATGTACGTTCACGTTCCGGCCGCGTGGCTCGCCTACCTTGCTTTCTTCGTCACGTTCGTCGGCAGCGTCGGCTACCTCATCACCCGGAATCTCCGGTGGGATCGAGTCGCCGCCGCCTCTGCCGAGATAGGCGTCTATTTCACCGGACTGGCGATCGCTCTCGGAATGATCTGGGCGAAAC
>JAUXCV010000267.1 GCA_030618675.1 Acidimicrobiia bacterium
CCCTACCGGGCGCGTGGGTGCGCCGTAACGTACACCTCGTAGAGGTGCTCGGGGGACACAAGCGTGTAAACCTGTGTGGTGCTGATACTAGCGTGACCGAGCATTTCCTGGACGGTTCTTAGGTCCGCTCCCCCTTCGACCATGTGGGTTGCCGCTGAATGACGGAGAACGTGCGGGGAAAGAGCAGCGTCTTCGATACCGGCGCGGCGACCGTTTCGCTTCACGATGTCCCACATCCCCTGGCGCGTCAGCGACGTTCCCCTGGCGTTGACGAACAGGACGTCACTCCGTTCCCTTTCACTGAGAAGCTCCAGCCGGACAGGGAGGTACGTCTCGATCGCGGCCCTCGCATGGCGCCCGAGAGGCACGAGACGCTGCTTGTCCCCCTTACCCGTCACGATCACAGTCCCGGATTCGAGATCTAGATCCGTGAGACCCGCGGTGACCGCCTCTGTGACGCGCGCTCCGGTCGCATAGAGGAACTCGAGGATCGCCACATCGCGAACACCCAGTGGTGTCGATCGATCGGGCGCATCAAGCAGATCCTCTATCAGGTCGATCGTGAGGGCCTTCGGAAGGGTGCGCGACCTCCGGGGTGCCTCGATCAGGACCGTCGGATCCTCGGTCACGCGACCTTCGACGACGAGGAACCGGTGATAGCCGCGCACTGCGGCGAGTTTCCGCGCCCGTGTCGATCGCGCAAGGCCGCGGTGCGCCAGATCCGCTACGAACCCCCCAACGTCACCCGACGAGCCCTCATCATCGAGGAATTCGAAGTAGTCGCGAAGGTCGCGCCGGTATGCGGTCACCGTGTTCGATGAGAGGCCGCGCTCAGACCGCAGCGCACCCAGGAATTCCTCTGCGTCGGCCGGTAGCGGACTCATCGCCCCGCGACGAGGAGAAGCCCTGCCACGGTCTTGGCATCGGTGATCACACCGGAACGGACTTGCTCGACGGCTTCGTCGAGGGGCATCCGGACGACACGAGCGTGATGCTCCTCTGCCCCCATAGGCCGCATCGGTACCGCTACGAGGTCGGTCGCGAGGTAGATCGTGATGCACTCGTCGCTGAATCCCGGAGTTGTGAGCAGATCGATCAGATGCTCGAGGTTCCCCGGAGTGAAACCGATCTCTTCCTCGAGTTCGCGCTCGGCCGTATCCCGTCGATCCTCGCCGGGGATGTCCAGTTTCCCGGCCGGGATCTCCAGGAGCGGTCGACCGATGGTGGCACGGTGCTGTTCGATCATGATCACGTCGTCACCGATGATCGGTACGACGGCTACGGCCCCGGGATGGACGACAACGACCCGTTTGATCGGACTGCCGTCCGGTGTCGTAACGGTGGCCCTGTCAAGCCTGAGGAACGCCTCTTCGGCGATCGTCCTCGACCCCAGGGTCCGGAAGCTGCTCATATCAACGATTCGTGACGATCGGGACCCCGGAGACCGCTGGCTCAGCGGCCATATGGGTCCGGCGGCGCTCGAGGGCCGCAGCGACGAAGCCCATGAACAGGGGATGCGGATCGTCGGGTCGCGACTTGAACTCCGGGTGGAACTGCGACGCGATGAAGAACGGGTGCGACGGCAGTTCGATGATCTCGACCAATCGATCGTCTGGAGACAGACCTGAGAAGACGAGTCCGTTGGCCTCTAGATCGGCCCGATAGCGGTTGTTGACCTCCCACCGGTGTCGATGTCGCTCGTAGATCACCGGCTCCCCGTAGAGATCTTCCGTCAGCGTGCCGGCCGTCAGCTTCGCCGGGTAGATGCCCAGACGCATCGTCCCGCCGAGATCCTCGACGTCCGCCTGGTCCTCCATCAGATCGATCACAGGGTGCCGCGTCGTTGGATCGAACTCCGAACTATGCGCGCCTGCGAGGCCCAGCACGTTCCGCGAGTACTCGATGACCGCGCACTGCAGGCCGAGGCAGAGTCCCAGGAACGGCACACCGTTCTCGCGGGCATGGCGGATCGCTTCGATCTTGCCCTCGATACCACGGATCCCGAATCCTCCCGGCACGAGAATCCCGTCGAGACCGTCCAGATGTGTCGACGCGAGGAGACCCTCGATCTCCTCTGCCGGGATCCACCGGATCTCGACATCGGCACCGTTCGCCGCGGCCGAGTGGCGAAGAGACTCAACGACCGAGAGATACGCATCGGGAAGCTCAACGTACTTGCCGACGAGACCGATGGTCACCGGTTCGGACGCGCTCTGCATGCGGTCCACCATCGCGCTCCACGCCTCGAGGGCCGGTGCTTCCGTCTCGAGACCGAGTTCGCGACAGACCACCGAGTCGAGACCGGCCTCGTTGAGGGCCAACGGAACGCCGTAGATATTCGGGACATCGACCACGCTGATCACCGCATCGGGTTCAACATCGCAGAAGAGACTGATCTTGCGCCGAGCCGAGTCATCGATCGCCCGATCCGATCGAACGACGATCACCTCAGGGAGGATGCCGTGCGAACGCAGTTCGGCAACGCTGTGCTGCGTCGGCTTGGTCTTCAGTTCATCACTCGTCGCGAGATACGGCACCAGGGTCACGTGGATGTAGCACGTGTTCTCAGCTCCGACATCCTTCCGGATCTGCCGGATGGCTTCGAGGAACGGAAGACTCTCTATATCACCGACCGTTCCACCGACCTCGGTGATGACGACGTCGACGTCTTCGTTCTGACCCAGCTTGCGGATGCGTGACTTGATCTCGTTGGTGATGTGGGGAATCACCTGGACGGTGGCTCCGAGGTAGTCACCGCGCCGCTCCTTGCGTATCACCGACTGGTAGATGGAGCCGGTCGTCACGTTGGAGTCCCGCCTGAGGTGAACTCCTGTGTACCTCTCGTAGTGACCGAGGTCGAGATCGGTCTCGCCGCCATCATCGGTGACGAAGACCTCGCCGTGCTCGAAGGGGTTCATCGTTCCGGGGTCAACGTTGATGTACGGGTCGAGCTTCTGGAGCGTCACGCGCAGTCCGCGCGCTTCGAGAAGCCGCCCGAGAGATGCGGAAGTGATCCCCTTACCCAGACTTGAGGTCACCCCACCGGTGACAAATACGTGCTTGGTCACGCTGCGCCCCACCTCGGAAGGCCGAAGCATACCGGACGCGTGCCGCTGAGCACGACACCCCCGCTCACGAC
>JAUXCV010000168.1 GCA_030618675.1 Acidimicrobiia bacterium
GCGATGCTCATCTACTCGAGCTCCGACACGACGGCCATCAACGAGACCGGAACCGAAACCGGTTTCGAGGTCGCGACGAGCTTCATGCCACGGAACGGGGACGTCGACTACGTCGGCAATCTCATCGGTGGTGCGACGATCTGGATGCTCGGCGGCATGGATCAGGTGACCGAAGACGGGACGCTTGCGTTCTTGAACTTCTTCTCGAATCCTGAGAACGCCGCGTCGTGGCACAAGCTCACCGGATACGAGGCGATCACCACGCAGGCCATCGACCTTCTCGTGAGTGAGGGCTTCTACGACGAGAACCCGGCCAACAAGGTGGCGTCTGATCAGCTCGCGGCGGCGGCCGATACCCCGGCGGCGGCCGGAGCGTTGCTCGGGAACTTCGTCGGCATCCGTGACGTCGTCACCATCGCGATCGAGGACATCCTCGTGAACGACCTTGATGTCGCCACTCGCATGGCCGACGCCCAGGTGGAAGCCCAGAAGTCGTTGGATGAGTACGAGTCCCTCTTCGGAGGCTGATCGGAACGAACACGGTTTGGGGGCGGAGCGTATGCTCCGCCCCCAAGACCAAATCGTCAAATGGAGTCCACAGTGAGAGCTGACAGCCGATGCTGATTCTCGGGCTTGTCGTCGCAGCCGTACTCGGTCCGCTCTACGTCTGGCAGAACAGCGACAACCCGACGGTCAAGCGCTACGGCATCGGCTCTGCCGTCGCCGTGCTCGGCGCAGCGGTCACTCCGCTCGCGATGGGCAGATGCGCTTTCGCTGAGGGTTCGAGTGGCGTGGACCACCTCTTCGCCTACAGCCTCATGGCAGGAGGGGCGTGGATCGCGCTGATCGCTCTCCGGTTCCTCTTCGACAGAGCAGACGGCAAGAAGTCGGAGAGCTCCGCGATGGCCGGTGAGATCCGCACCGGCGGATTCCGCATGGGATGGTGGGTGCCGTGGGTTCTGCTGTCGCCGACCCTCATCATCCTGATCGTTTTCCTCTACCTCCCCGCGATTCAGACGTTCACACTCTCGACGAAGCTGACGAGGCTGGGCGCCCCGAAGTCGATCGACGTCTGTTTCGGCAACTTCACCGAACTCTTCATCACGGACCCGTGGAAGCTGGTCGCCTACCCGCTTGTCGCGGTCGCAGCGATCTACGGGGCCAGGTTCTGGCTCAACCATTCGGCACCCGGCACCTGGAGCCGCAAGGGCGCAGACGTTGCCTCGGTGTTCGCGATGCTCTCGATCTTCGTGGCGTTGTACGCGATGTTCTCACCCGGTGGCGGTGGACAGGTCGCGTATCGCCCCGTATATCTGAACACCGTCATCATCACCCTGGGCATCGTTGCCTTCGGCATGATGGGTGGTCTGGCCGTCGCCTATCTCGCCTTCCGCACGATTCGGGGCGGGACCGTCTATCGAACATTCCTGATCTGGCCATACGCCATCTCCCCCGCCGTGGCCGGCGTCCTCTTCTTCATGATCTTCGATCCGACCGCCGGCATCTTCACGCACTTGATGGACTCTTGGTTCGGCATCGACGTCCCGAACTACCGGGAGAATGCGATCCTCGCCCAGGCCTCGATCATCCTCGCGAGCGGGTGGAAGATCCTCGGCTACAACATCCTCTTCTATCTCGCGGGGCTCCAGACGGTATCGCTCGACCAGGTCGAGGCGGCCGTCCTCGACGGCGCGTCGACCTGGCAGAGGTTCACCAAGATCGTCGTACCGGCGCTATCACCGATCACGTTCTTCCTGCTCGTCACCAACCTCGTGTACGCCTTCTTCGAGGTATACGCAACCATCGACTTCATGACCAAGGGTGCGCCCGCAGGCAAGACCTCGGTTGCGATCTACGAGATCATTCGGATCGGTGTGAAGAACGGCGACCTCGGTCGAGGTGCAGCTCAGTCTGTTCTGCTCTTCGTTGCAGTCATTGCGATCACCTTGTGGCAGTTCCGATCGACCGGTGAACGCGTCACCTATGGAGGTGCGTGATGGCAGGACTATCACCGGGAGTGAAGCGTCGAGGATTCGCTAGAGGACGGATGTGGCCGTATCACATCGGCCTGACGGTGACGGCGCTGGTGATCGCGTTCCCCCTGCTCTACGCGGCTCTGATTTCGACGCAGACCAATGCCGAGATCTTCTCGTTCAAGCTGACCCCGGGCAGTTCGTTGATGGATCATTTCGAGATCGTCTGGGTGGGCAGGAACTTCGGAACGGCCATGTGGAACTCGACGGTGCAGTCGATCCTCGTGACGTTCGGCAAGACCGTGTTGTCTCTGCTCGCGGGTCTCGCCTTCGTCTACTTCAAGTTCCGCGGCAAGTGGATCGTGTTCTTCCTTGTGCTTGTCACTTTGATGATGCCGACGGAGGTCATGATCCTCGCGATGTACCGCTTGGTATCGGGGTTCGGATGGCAGGACACGATGGCGGCGATCGTGGTGCCGTTCCTTGCGTCGGCCACCGGTGCGTTCCTGTTCCGACAGCACTTCGCCAATCTCCCGACGGAGCTGCTCGAAGCATCGCAGATCGACGGAGCTTCGCCATTGCAGTTCCTCACCAAGGTGCTGATCCCGCTCTCGTGGAACATCATCGCCGCGTTGTTCGTGATCCAGTTCGTGTACACGTGGAACATGTTCCTGTGGCCGAGCCTGATCATCAGAGACGAGTCGAGGCAGGTCGTGCAGGCCGCTCTTCAGAACCTGACGAACGTTGGCGGTTCGCTGACGTACGGGCCCCTCATGCTCGCGGCGATCATCGCATCGATCCCGCCGGCGATCGTGTTCGTGCTCATGCAGAAGCCGTTCATGAGCGGCTTTGCGATCGGCCAGCAGAAGTAGGTCTTTCGACTCCCGTCCGGCTCCGGATAGACAGGTACGATCGAACCATGGCACTTCGAAACACGGCTCTAGCGAAACTCAACGGTGGTACCTTCGACGTTCTGATCATCGGAGGCGGGATCAACGGTGCGGTCTCTGCCGCCGTCCTGGCCGGGCGAGGCGCAACCGTGGCGCTCGTCGATCGCGGCGATTTCGGGAGCTTCACGAGCCAGGAATCGTCGAACCTCGTCTGGGGCGGCTTCAAGTATCTCGAGGGCTACGAACTCCTGCTTGTCCGCAAGCTCTGTGTCTCGCGGAACCGGCTCATCAAGGCCTATCCCGACAACATCAAACCGATCGCCTTCCTGGCGACCCTCGACGAGTCCTCACCGCACCCAACATGGCTGGCGGCACTGGGCGCAACCGGGTACTGGGGGATCGGGAGTTTCCGAACCCACCGGCCGCGGTATCTCAGTCCTGAGAAGATCGAACAGCTCGAGCCGGTCGTGAACACCGACGGGGCCGTCGGAGGAATCGAGTACTACGACGCCTACTTGCCGGATAACGACTCTCGTTTCGTCTTCAGTTTCGTGCGGTCGGCGCTCGACGTCGGTGCGACTGCTGCGAACTACGTCGAGGTGGTCGGCGCCGATCGGCGGGACGGGCGGTGGCAGGTGACCCTCCAGGACGTTGACGCCGGCGGTGATCCGTTCACATGCACGGCGCGTGTCGTGGTGAACGCCGCCGGCCCGTTCATCGACGGTGTGAGCGAGGAACTCGACGTCCGGACCGCTCATCGCATCGTGTACTCGAAGGGGATCCACCTCATCGTTCCGCAGATCACTCCGGACGAGCGGGTGCTGGCGTTCTACGACGACACGGGACGGCTGTTCTACGTCATCCCCATGGGTCGGCGTTCGGTGATCGGGACCACGGACACCCGCATCGACACCCCGTACACGCAGGTCACGGACGAGGATCGAGACTTCCTGCTCGACCAGATCAACGCCAGGTTGGACCTCCCGGAGCCGCTGACGGTGGACGACGTCATCGCCGACCGAAGCGGTGTTCGGCCGCTTGTCGTCGCCACAGGAGGGGACGATCAGCAGGACGTCGACTGGACGAAGCTGTCGCGCAAGCACGAGATCGAGACCGACGATTCCCGAAGAGTGATCTCGATTTTCGGGGGCAAGCTGACCGACTGTCTCAACGTCGGGGAGGAGGTCGCCGATGAGGTCGAACGCCTCGGTGTTCCGCTCGAGCCGGACACGGGCACGTGGTACGGAGAGCCGGCGAAGGCGACCCGAGAGGAGTTCTATCGCCAGGCCAGGCTGATGCGCCTCGACGATCTCCGCCACAAGCCCAACGTGGAACCACTGTCGGACCGTCTCTGGCGGCGATACGGACGACGGGCGTTCGAGATGCTCGACGAGATCCGCCGGGACCCGTCGATGGGAAAGGACATCATCAAGGGCGCCGACTACCTCCGGGTGGAGTTATGCCTCGCCGCCGAGACCGAGATGGTGACCAAGCTCGAGGACTTCCTACGCCGCCGATCGAAGATCACCCAGGTGATCCGCGAAGACGACGTCCGGGTGTCGCCGGGCCTTCACGAAGCAGTAGAGATCCTCTTCGGCGAAGACGCCGACCGCCGCCTAGAGGAATACTGGGGTCCGGCTTCGCCGGAGTAGTCCGTAGTCCGTAGTCCGTATCCCGTATTCCGTGAAGA
>JAUXCV010000287.1 GCA_030618675.1 Acidimicrobiia bacterium
CAGGCGGAGAAGGGTGGCTACGAGCACTTCATGCTGAAGGAGATCTACGAGCAGCCCGACGTGATCGCCGAAACCCTCGCGGGCCGCATCAAAGAAGACGGCACGGTGTGGCTTGAGGACGTTGCGTTCGACGACGCGTACATCGCGGATCTCGATCGTGTGTGGATCACCGCCTGCGGCACGGCGTACCATGCCGGACTCATCGGCCAGGAGATCTTCCGCCGGGTCCTACGTCTGCCGGCGAACGTCGAGTACGCCCACGAGTTGCGATACGCCGATCCGATCATCGGGCCGCGCGAGTTGATGATCGCTATCTCACAGTCCGGCGAGACGGCCGATACGCTGGCGGCGGCGAGGATCGCTCCCGACCACGGCTCCCGCATGCTCGCAGTCACCAACGTGGTCGGCTCCACGTTGTCGCGCTACGCGGACGACATCCTCTACACGCGGGCCGGTCCGGAGATCTCGGTTGCCTCGACGAAGGCATACATGGCGATGCTCATCGCCCAATACCTGCTCGTTCTGCGACTCGGAGCGGCACGGGGGACCGTCGATGAGGCGCGGGCGCAGGCCGTTGCCCATGGACTCCATCTCATGCCCGGGGCGATCGAGGAGGTGCTCGGGCGCGAGGACGAGGTCATCGCTGCAGCCGACCAGATCGTCGACGCGGAGGATGTGTACTTCATCGGGCGTGGTCTCGACTACGCGGTAGCGATGGAGGGTTCCCTGAAGCTGAAGGAGATCTCCTATCTGCATTCCGAGGCGATGCCGGCCGGCGAACTCAAGCACGGAACGCTTGCACTCATCACAGAAGGCGTACCCGTCGTGGCGATCGTTACCCAGCGAGCTGTTTACGGCAAGACGATCTCTGCGATCCAGGAGGTCAAGGCTCGAGGCGGCAAGGTGATCGCGGTCGCCTATGACAGCGACACCGAGATCGGCAGGCACGCAGATACGGTGCTTCGGATCCCCGAGATGGACGACCTGCTGGCACCGGTCGCGGCCGTAGTTCCGCTCCAGTTGCTCGCCTATCACGTCGCCCGGTTGCGCGGGCATGACATCGACCAGCCGCGTAACCTCGCGAAGTCGGTCACCGTGGAGTAGGTCGGTCCGGCACGGGCACAGTCGAAGCAGGGAGAATGAGTATGGAGATCATGGGGTTGGGGGTGGACCTCGTCGAGATCGATCGCGTCCGGGATCTGTTCGATCGCTATGGCGATGCGTTCCGACGGCGTTGCTTCACCGATCACGAGTGGGAGTACGCCCACCGGTTTCGGGATCCCTCTGCCCGACTGGCAGCGAGATTCGCCGGCAAAGAGGCGGTCATGAAGAGTCTCGGCACGGGATGGCGCCAACTGCGGTGGTCTGACGTTGAGATCACCGGGGGAGGGCGCCCGCGGGCGGTTCTGACGGGGCGGGCTGCCGAGCGGGCGACGATGCTGGGCGTCACCGAGGTTCTCGTCACGATCACGCACACGCGCGACCAGTCCGTGGTGATGGCAATCGCCGTCGGCCCCGACTCCTGACCCCCCGTCGTTTGTGTCTACGGCACGGATAATCATGCTTCTAGACACAAACGTCGGGGCCCCCGCTGGCCGTGCCCGTCGTTTGTGTCTACGGCACTGATAGTCATGTCCCTAGACACGAGCGATTGGACCGCTGGGCTGGGAGCCTGCCTTGAGGATGATTCGGAGAACTTCGGCGGGATCTTCGTTGAGCATCCGATAGGTGAATCGCAACACGCGGTACCCGTGGGCGACGGCCAGGTTGTCCCGCCGGCGATCACTCTCGAAATCGGACCGCTTCGTGTGATACGTGCGCCCGTCGGCTTCGACGATGAGCGACCACGTTGGAATGAAGGTATCCACCCTGTGTGGGAGTTCGTGCCACCACGAGAGCTTGGCTTGAGCATTGACGGGCGGGATCCGTGGATCGCCGAGCACACCCATCAGCGACACCTCGAGAACGCTCTCGGAAGGCACGTATGCATCGGTGATCTCCTCGACAGCCTCCCGGAACGAAATCGTCCCTGAGAGGCGACATCCGTCGTATGCCTTGAGCACGGCATGAAGTTCGTCGGCAGTGACCTTGCCGCGAACGAGGCAATCGTCGATCGTCCGTTGCAGCTGTGCCGGGCGAAGACGAGACGCGAGATCGAAGAGCGTCGTCGGTGCATCGGTGGTGGGGATTCGGTTGATCAGTATGAGCTTGGGCGTCTTGAAGTCCGATCGGCGTCGAACAATGGCGAGTTTGCTCGTAGCGCTCCCGCTCGCGGGAATGGTGATCTCGGGCCTCGCCTTTCGGCAGTGAGGCATGCCGTGGAGGACCCCGGCCGTCAATCCCGACGCGCGAGCCCTGTTCTTGCTGAGGATGGCGGCCATCACCTGCCGATTCCATGTCGGAGGCGATGAGTCGAGGGCGTACACGGCGCGATCGAGGACGATCCACGCTCCGCTGGCGCGCCGGTACTTGATCTGTCCATGAGTCGCTCCAGCGGCGACGGCCTGCCGGTGGCTGAAGGTGCCGTGCTGCCGGTTCGCAAGGGCGGCGAGCTTTCGGTCGATGTCTGACACGGTTGCAACATGCCATATGCCGGAGAACATTGGAAGACGTGTGGTTGCCGCTTCCGTCGTTCGTGCCTATGAGCATGACTATCAGTGCCCTAGACACAAACGACGGTTGGGAGTTGGGAGACGTGAAGCGGCCGCTCCGAGGAGCGGCCGCTTCATTGGTCGGACCCGTCCCGGGGAGGGGATTTCTGCAGAGTGCGGAGATAGGCGACGATGTCTGCAGATCGGGATTCGGTATCCCGGAGGGATGTCACCTTTAGGTGATGTGTCCACTCCCGCCGGAAACACCGCATCACATACGGGCCGACCGGTTCTCGGTTT
>JAUXCV010000343.1 GCA_030618675.1 Acidimicrobiia bacterium
AAGAAGAACACGCCGATCGCTACGAGCAGGAACGTCATGAGCGCTGTCAAGAACGATCCGATGAGGATCTGAGATCCGTTGATCGTCCAGATGATGGCGTCGAAACTCGGTTCGCCGAATGGGATCGCCACGACCGGCATCAGCATGTTCTCGACGAGTGCGGCTACCAGCGCGGTGAACGCCACGCCCATGATGAAGCCGACGGCGATGTCGATCATGTTCCCTTTGGCTATGAAGTCGCGAAATTCCTGGATCATGGTGGTGCCCCCTTGAGAGTGGTGTGCAAGAGGATAGGCAACGGGCAACGGGCGACAGGCGACGGGGGACAGGAGACGGGCGATAGCGGACAGCCAACAGCGGACCAAGGTCGACCCTGCCCATCCAAGTGAGCGGTCCCCCGGCGTGAGCCGGGGGACCGCTACTCAGCTACTCAGCTACTCAGCTACTCAGCTACTCAGCAGTCTTGTCCGCGAAGATCTCGCCGATCGCTCCGAGCGATCCGAGGATCCCGGCCGTCTCCATCGGCAGGAAGAGTTTGGTCGCCTTGCCGTCCGCGACGCCCTGGAGGGCTTCGAGGTACTTGATCGCGATGAGGTCCGGGGTCGGATCACCGGTGTGGATCGCCCCGTAGACCCGCTCGATCGCCTGGCCCTCGCCCTCGGCGACCGTGAGGAGCTGGAACTTCTCGGCATCGGCGACTTCCCTGATCGCCTGTGCCTGACCCTCGGCCTCCAGGATCCGGGACTGCTTGATGCCCTCGGCGCCCAGAATCCGGGACCGCTTCTCACCCTCGGCCTCGGTGACGACCGCTCGACGTTCTCGCTCCGCCTTCATCTGGCGGTGCATAGCCTGGGTTACGTCGACGGGCGGATCGATCCGCTGGATCTCGACGCGAACGACTCTCGTGCCCCACACGTCGGTCGCCTCGTCGAGGATCTCCCGGAGTTCGGTGTTGATGGTCTCGCGGGACGTCAGGGCGGCATCGAGATCCATGTCTCCGATGACGTTACGAAGGTTCGTCTGCGCCAGTTTCGTGGCGGCGAGAATGAAGTTCGCCACGTTGTACTTCAGTTTCACCGGGTCGGTCGCCTGGTAGTAGACGACGGCGTCGACGGTGACGACGACGTTGTCCTTCGTGATGACCTCTTGCGGCGGAACGTCGACGACCTGCTCCCGCATGTCGACCTTCTTCATCTTTTCGATGAACGGGACGATCATGTGGAAACCGGGTTCCACGGTCTTGCGGTATCGGCCGAATCGTTCGATCAGGCCTTGCTCGTGCTGCTGGACGATCTTGATGGCGAGTGCCACGTAGATCACGAGGAGCAGGATGAAGGCCAGGACTACTACTGCTGCTGCGGTCATTGCTTTCCCTTTCTGTCAGACGTCGTGCTGCGGATATCAATACCTAGTCGGCGTTCGGGGGGATGGGTTCTACGACGAAGCGAGTACCCCTCACCTCGGTGATCCTCACCTCCGCACCCTTGGGGATCTCGATCTCGGAGTCGACGGTTGCCAGCCACTCCTCCGTGCCCATTTTGACCATGCCGGTCGTGTCCAGGCGACGTACCGGTTCGAGGACGATCGCGGTCCTTCCGATGTACCTGGTTCCACCGACCGAGGCCACGACGTCGCCCTCCTGCTCGCTCTTGGCGAACCGTTGGAGCACTGCCAGGAAGATGACGGAGATCACGACGAACGTGACGAGTTGGATTGGCACCGATACTCCCATGAAGGCGAGGATCGCTGCTGCGGCCGCCCCGACGGCAAAGGGGAGGAGGAAGAAGCCAACGGTGAGGAGTTCTCCGATAGCGAGGATCACCGCTGCGGCGATCCAGATCCATCTCCATTGTTCAGCGTCCACATCTGCTCCCTTCGGTGCGAGGATCGCCACGGCGGCAAACGCAATGCCGAGCAACCCGATGGTGAGCCAGATCCAGATCGCGCTGGACCAGGTCCGTTCGTCTTCACGCCTGTTCACCCGGGCAGAGCCACGATACGCAGCGGCCCACGCTTCGGCGAACACGGCGAGGTCGATGCCGACAACACTGTCGACCGTTTGGCCGGCGGCGGTCGCTTCGGTGAGGTGATCGGCCAACTCGTCGCGCATCTCTCCGACGCGTTCGCTCGGAACGCCGGTGTCGCGCCAGTAGCGGGCGCATTCGTCGACGATCTGATCGATGCTGTGATTAGTCATGCTCACCTCCGTTCAGTATTGCCGATACCCCGGCGCTGAGATCCTTCCATTCCACCGACCACTCCTGGAGACGGGTCTTTCCCGGGTTGATGATCCGGTAGTACTTCCTTGGCGGCCCGCTCCCGTCGGCCTCGACGAAGTACCCCTCGACCAGGCCCGCTTTCTGGAGTCGCGAGAGCGTCGGGTAGATGCTGCCATCGCTCACAAGCTCCACGCCACGTTCCTTCAGTTTGGCGGCCATCTCGTATCCATAGCTCGGTTCCTCGTCGATGAGCGAGAGT
>JAUXCV010000426.1 GCA_030618675.1 Acidimicrobiia bacterium
TGGACGGGCAGTCCGATCTTGAGGAAGGAGTCGAGGTGGTTCGACTCCCAGGTGGGTACCCGCACGCAGCCGTGCGACGCCGGCCGGGCGGGAACGCTCTTCGAACCGTGGATCGCGTAATACGGGGTGAAATACCACGGTTTGTAGAGACCGCCAAGGTAGGTCTCCCGCCAGCCCGGGATATGGCGGAAGAGGGTGAAGTTACCTCTCGGCGTGTTCGCCTTCACGTAGCCACCGCTATCCCCGCTGTCCCCGCCGTTCTTCGACCAGTAGGTGGCGCCGTTCCCCGTGGACACCGGGACGATCGCCGTCACGTCGCTATCGCGGATAACGAACATGAGTTGGCGTGTGATGTCCACCTCGACTCGATCGGTCTCGGCGGGGTTGCGGGCAAGGATCGCCTCGTGGTCGAGGACGGCTGCGACGTTCCAGTCGTCGACGGTCCAATCCTTGGAGCGCTCAACGCCGATCAACTTGTGGAACGCCACGACCGATGAGGCCGTCTCACGCCCGTACACACCATCGGCGTCCCCGCGGAACACGCCGAGTTCACGCAATCGCTCCTGGAGCCGAACGACGACGACCCCCTCTGCTCCGGGTCCGACCGGCACGGGGGCCGTCGCAGGATCGATGAGGGTGTCGCCGACCGTGATCGGGCGACTACCCGCTATGTGCACGAGACTCCCGTTCAAGGCAACGATCGAAGCGGACAACCAGCGCACTTCGACGGAGGACACCGAGGTCGGAACCTCTTCGGGAAGGACCACATCGGCAACATCGGGGGCCTGGATCGGCGCGGCCATGCCCAGAGCGATGGTGATGACCAACGTCGAAAGCATCAACTTCTCCTCAGGGTGTCACTGAGTATGGCCGGTCGGTTCGCAACGGTCTTGATTTAGAGAGCGCGCAAGAAGGCGACGGTTCGCGAACTGTGGGCTGGTGAGGCCACTCTGTGGCCCTGCGAGCCCTAATGGGTTCGCAGGGTCGTTCGAGAACCGAGAGCGTTGCATGTCGGCGCTCCCTCTTGGTGTCGATTGCACCGAATCCGACAGCCGTGTCTCCTATGAGCCCCGAGCATGTCGCGTCATCCACTCCGATCCGAGCCTTCTGCTACGACGTCATCGGTGACCTTGAGGCGAGGGAGCGCGTCATCGACGTTCTTTCACCGGAGGAGTTCAGCGGTGAACTGATGAACATGCCCGACTGCCCGCAGGAGGGATCGCTCCGCGGTGGCCATACCCCGGAGCGGCGAACGACGACGGCACTCTCAAGGGTCGCGACGAACTCGAAGCGACCATCTACGAAGCGGACCTCGGTCTCTCGAAGGGCGACGACGTCATCACCTACTGCCGGATCGGGGAGCGATCGAGCCACACATGGTTCGCTCTCAATCACCTGCTCGGTTTCGAAACGGTTCGCAACTACGACGGGTCCTGGACCGGGTGGGGCAACCTGGTTGGGGACCCGGTCGAGTGCTGGTTCGTTGGGTTCCTTGCTTCTTCGTTGCCGAATCTGTCGTGGCTGGCTGATACGTTCGACATCATGAGCACCGTGACACTGATTGGTGGCGAACCTCTCGACGTTCTGGTTCGCCTGTTTGATTTCCTCCAAGTTCGGCGAAAGCCGTCCGGGTGGTATGACATTTCCGGAACTCTTCCGGCCGGTCTCGGGGATTCGGTCGTTCGGGCGATTGAGGCGATCGAAGCGGAGATTCGGACGGACCCGGAACTCCGTGCACCGGAAACTCTTCGAGCCGACGCGTTCGTCGAACTCGTTCAGCGAATCTCCGACGAGACGCACCGGGTCGTCGCGAGGTAGCGCGAGTCATACACGCTGCGTGTATGATGCGTGTATGGGACGCACGAATCTAGTCATTGATGATGACCTGCTTGATCGTGTGATGCTCCGCTATGGCTTGCGGACCAAGACCGAAGCCGTCGACCTTGCGTTGC
>JAUXCV010000101.1 GCA_030618675.1 Acidimicrobiia bacterium
CTCCCCAACGTCCCGAGATAGAGATCGATCACCTTCGGGTCGTGGAGGAGGTCTCGTCCCGGCCCCGTGTGAGCGTTGCTGCCTTGGTCCAGGACGTAGGCCCGGTCGGCGATCTGCAAGCATCGGCGGGCGTTCTGCTCGACCATGATGATCGATACTCCGGAGTCGGCGATACCGCGCACCCGCTCGAAGACGAGATCCTGATTCGCCGGCGATAGACCGGCCGACGGTTCGTCGAGGAGAAGGACCGAGGGATCCATCATGAGGGCGCGTCCGATGGCCACCATCTGGCGCTCGCCACCAGACAGGTATCCGGCTCGCTGCTCGGAACGATCGGCGAGGAGCGGGAACACTTCGACGACTGCTGCGAACCTCTCATCCCACGCGTTCGGGTCGAGGTAGAGACCCATGCGGAGGTTGTCTTCGACGGTGAGCGACGGGAACACGTTCGCCCGCTGCGGCACATACCCAACTCCCAGAGCGACGAGTTCGTGTGCCAGGAGATTCGAGATGTCATCACCCCTCAGCGTGACGAGGCCTTTCCGCACCGGAACGAGGCCAAAGATCGCTTTGACGAGGGTCGACTTGCCTGCCCCGTTCGGCCCGATGATGCCGACGAGCTCGCCCTCGGCGAGTGTGAGATCGACACCGCGCAGGATGTCGACGCCCGGGAGGTAGCCGGCAACCACCCCATCCGCGATGAGGAGGTGGTCGCTCATTCGGCCGCCTCCCCGTGATGGGCACCGAGATACGCGTCGATGACGTCCGGGTTCTTCGCAATGATGTCGGGAGGACCTTCGGCGATGACACGACCCTGTGCCATGACGATGACCCAGTCGGAGATCTCCTGGACGATGTCCATGTCGTGCTCGACGAAGACGACGGTCTTCCCCCCATCGCGCAGTCCTGTGATGTGGCTGAGGAGCGACTGTGTGAGCACCGGGTTCACGCCGGCCATGGGCTCGTCGAGCATGACCACTTCGGGATCCATCATGAGCGCACGTGCCATCTCGAGGAGCTTCCGCTGTCCGCCCGAGAGGCTTCCGGCGTACTCATCGGCCATATGGTCGAGACCGAACCGGTCCAACAGTTCGGATGCGCGTTGTTCGTTGGCGCGTTCGGTGGCATGCCATCCGCCGGTGAGAGAGCCCCACAGGCCTTCACCCGCGTTGTTCTTGGCAGCGACGAGCATGTTGTCCATCACGGTCAGTCGGGCGAGGGATCGCGTCAGTTGGAAGGTACGGACCATCCCGCGTCTCGCAACACGGAACGCGGCGATTCCCACGAGGGCTCCGCCATCGAGATGCCATTCACCAGCATCGGGTTTGTCGAACCCGGTGAGGAGATTGAAGAGTGTCGTCTTCCCTGCGCCGTTGGGTCCGATGAGCGACGTCACCGTGTGGCGTTGTACTTCGAGGTGGTCGATGTCGACGGCGTGGAGGCCTCCGAACGATCTCTGGAGACCGTCGGCGATGAGTACCGGGTCGGGCTTGCGGACGCCGGGTTCGGGAGCGACCCCGGTCATCGGGTGATCAGCGTTCATCGATGAGCGCCTCCTCCTTGTTCCCGAGGATGCCCTGCGGCCGGAAGATCATGAGAACCATCATGCCCACCCCGACGAGCACCAACTTGACCTGTCCGGCGGCAGCCGGCGTCAGGAGATCGCCGACCCAGCCGATGTTGGCCTGGGCGTTGACCATGAGGGCATCGATCGTGAAGAACAGGAACTGGAACACGACGGCTCCAACGACGGGCCCGAGAATCGTCCCGGCACCTCCGAGGATGACGATGACATACAGGATGAAGGTGATCTTCGGCAGGTAGGCATCGGGCGTTACGTTCTGCTGCTCGATCGCGAGGAGGATCCCTGCGATCCCCGCTATCGCTCCGCCGATCATCAGAGCCTGGAGCTTGTAGGCGAAGACGTTCTTGCCAAGTGCGATCGTGGCATCCTCATCCTCGCGAATAGCCTTGAGGACCCGACCCCATGGGCTCTTGATGAGGCGCCGGATCAGCAACGTCATGAGCACCACGAGCGCCCATCCGACCAGCATGACCCAGAGCTTGCGGCCGGTGACGACCAGGCTTCCGATGCCATAGAGTTGCGAGGCAGGGAACGGGTTGAGGTCGAAGAACGAATCGGCGAATCCCTGGATGCCGAAAACACTGTTCGTGATGGGTTGGGCCCAACTTGATCGAACGAGCAAGCGGATCACCTCGGCGGCGGCGATCGTGGTGATCGCCAGGTAGTCGGCGCGCAGCCGCAAGGTCGGGAGGCCGAGGAGAAGGCCGAGGAGCGCTGCAACCAGGATCCCGACGATGACACCAAGCCAGAGTGGTCCCCCCAGGTCCACGGTGATGGCCGCGCCGTATGCGCCGACGAGCATGAACGCGACGTGCCCGAAGTTCAACAGCCCGGCATAGCCGAACTGGAGGTTGAGGCCGATGGCAGAGATCGCGTACGCAGCCGTGAGCGGGCCGATCGTGGCGAGGATGCCGTCGATGAGGACGCTGCCCCAGTCCATCAGCCGATCCTCTCTTTCGTGCCGAGGAGACCCTGCGGTTTGGCGAGCAGAATCACGATGAGGAGAGCAAGCCCGACCGCCGTCTTCAGCTCATTCGGAAAGATGAGGGTGCTCATCTCCACGGCAACTCCAACGATGAATCCACCGACCATGGCCCCATAGGCGGTTCCAAGGCCGCCGAGCACGACCGCTGCGAAGATCAGAAGCAGCAGTTTGAAGCCCATGTCCCACTGCACGGCCTCGTTGAGACCGAAGAAGGTTCCGCCGAGCGCAGCAAGCCCACCTGCGAGCGTCCAGGTGATGAGGATGATGCGGTTGACGTTGATGCCGGATGACTCAGCGAGGTCGGCATCATCTGAAACTGCTCGCATGGCGGTCCCCGCCCTGCTCTTCTGGAGAAAGATCCCGACCCCTGCCAGCACAATCAGGGAGATCGCGATCGTGAGGAGTTGCTTTGGCACCATCGAGATGCCGAGTATCTCGATCGGCGGCTGGCCGGCGAAGTCGGGATAGGCCCGTGGCTCTCCGCCGAAGATGATGAGGAAGAGGTTCCGGAGAGCGAACGACAGGCCGATGGACACGACCATCATCGCAACGAGTCCTGTATGGCGATTGCGAAGGGGGCGCCACAGCGACCGCTCTTGGATCCAGCCGAAACCAGCACCGACGAGAACGGCCGGAACGATCGCGATGACGAGAGGCCATCGCGGTCCCAGCGCCGAGGCGTGGAAGAAGTACGCGGCGATTGCGCCGAGTGTCACCATCTCGGCATGGGCGAAGTTGACAAGCCCGGTTACGCCGAAGACCAAGGAGAGTCCGACAGCGGACAAGGCGATGATCGCTCCGAGCTTGAGCCCTGCGATGAAGAGAGCCCCGACGCGCTGATACATCGAGACCGTTGATACAACGCCCTCGCCGAGAGGGAAGATCACCTTCTTGGACTGCCCGTCCCGGACCTTGACGTCTGAGAGCGCTTCCTTGTCGGGATCAGTGAGGGCAACCCCTTCGGGGAGTGTCGAGGTGTCGAGACTCACCTGGTAGATGCCGGCGCCGGGTACCGGAATCTCCCATTTCCCGTCGGCACCGGAATCGCCGGATCCGATCTCGTTCCCATCCTGGCTCACGGTGATGATGACGCCCTCAACGGGAAGCTTTTCGTCGCCGAGACGTTGAATGAGTGTGCCGCCGATCGACTCACCGGTGGCGAAGGACGCGAGCGGCATCATCACGACGATGGTGATCGCCGCGAGCCAGAACCATGCGAAGCGAGCACGTCGTGACAAGATCGGCCGAGTGTAGGGGTATGCGGGGTGCCTGCGCTCCCTCGATCACCCGGCGCGGTCGGCGGCTCTCGTGTAGGTTTGCGGAGGAGAGATAGGGGACGATATGCAGCGGACACTTACCGGCATTCTCAGTAGCAAGGGATCGAACGTCTGGACGGTTGCGCCCGACGACACGGTTTACGACGCACTCGAAACGATGGCAGAGCACAACATCGGTGCACTCGTGGTACTCGATGGAGACGATCTGGTTGGGATCCTGTCGGAGCGAGACTACGCGAGGAAGGTGATGCTCCTCGATCGCGGTTCGAAACAAACGCGTGTCTCAGAGATCATGACGACCGAGATCCGAACCGTTGGATCGACATCGACCGTCGCCGAGTGCATGGAGTCGATGACCGAGCACAGAATCCGGCACCTCCCGGTCCTGGACGACGACGGTCGGCTCGCAGGAGTGATCTCGATCGGCGACGTGGTGAAGGCGATGATCGCCCAGCAGCGTGACATGATCACCCAACTAGAGCGCTACATCACCACCTAACGCTGCATACCCAGGGTTCACAGCATCGTATATGACGCTGCGAGCCCACAGAATGGGAGATGGGAATCCGGCCCGGCACCGAACGTCGCGTAGTCCGGTAGGTTCATCCCCGGAGGTGTCCGGACGCCTGGTGGGTTCCCCGGTCTTCAACACCGGTGTCGGGTTGCATTGCAGCCCGAGGGGTTCGATTCCCTGCACCTCCGCTTGAACCCTACGGGTGCGGGCTCCCGTCGGACCTGCACCCGGCTGGTCCCTGCATATTGCACGAATCTGGCCGTTCGGTTGCAGCAACGGCTGCACGAAACACCTCGGAACGGGTTGTGAGAAGCTCCAGATAGACGTCCGAATCTCGGTATCAGAGGACTGGAGCCACGGTGATCGGGGATCGGAGAAGAACCCCCGGGCAGAGTCCCCATTCCCGACCGGGGGTGCATGAACTTGGCCCCGGGGACAAGGGGGAAGAGTGTTTCCGGGTTGGGGTTTCTACGCGTGCGGACCGAACGCCTGGTTGATGGGTTGGTCGTCGTTTTCCTGGTGCTGTTCGTTGGCGAGCCATGGGCACCGGTCGGACGCCGGGAGCGTGGCTCGGAGGCTGCTGAGGCGGTGAGGCCGGTGAGCGGATCCGATCTGGGCCGCAGCGTCCGTGTTGGCGTCGATTTGTGACCTTCGACCCTATCGAAGCCGGTGGGTGGTAAACCACGCTTGATGACGTCCAGCAAGGGTGTTCGTGAACTCCGACCGCCGGGGAGTGCGAACCCAGGGGAGTATGCCTCCTGGCAGGGGGCACGTCGGGAGGAGGGGTCGGATGCTTGGAAAGCGTCTCGCGATTGTTGGGATGGTTGCGGTGGGCGTGATGCTCCTCGTTTCGTTGGGTGCCGTGTGGGCACAGAACGGCGTGGAGTTGACACCGAATGAGGAGTTGGGGAGCGCGATCTTCTTCGATGAGACTCTCTCTCTGAATCAGAATCAGTCGTGTGCTTCGTGTCACGATCCGGCCGTCGGTTTCACCGGTGGGCTATCGGAGTTCAACGCGCATGGGGCTGTGTATGAGGGGTCGGTGCTAACCCGGTTCGGGGAGCGCAAACCGCCCTCGGCTGCGTATGCGACTCAGAGCCCTGTTTTCCACCTCGGTAAGCATGACACGTGGACCGGTGGCAATTTCTGGGACGGTCGGGCGACCGGCGAGAAGCTCGGGAACCCGGCTGCCGACCAGGCGCAAGGTCCGTTCCTCAATCCCGTCGAGCAGGCTCTACCCGACTCGGCGTGTGTCGTCTACCGGGTGTGCATTGCCACCGACTATCTGGTGACGTTCGACGAGGTGTGGGGCGCAGGGTCCTGCAGCATCACATGGCCGACGGATGTCGAGATCAAGTGCGCGACGGAGGGAACGACGATTGCGCTCTCTGAAGAGGACCGTGCGAAGTCCAACGAAGCGTATGACCAGATAGCGTTGTCGATCGCAGCGTATGAGGCATCACCCGAGGTCAATGCGTTCACGTCGAAGTACGACTCGAAGGCGAAGCTGACCAAAGAGGAGCAGCGCGGCAGGTCGCTGTTCAAGGGCAAGGGAAAGTGTTCCGCGTGCCACCCCTCGAACGGGCAGCAGCCGTTGTTCACCGACTTCACGTTCGACAACCTCGGTGTCCCTCAGAACCCGGAGAACCCGGCCGGGAGCGCTCCCGCCTTCGTCGATACGGGCCTCGGAGGGTTCCTCAAGGCGGCGGGATACCCGGAGGATGTCTACGAGGATGAGATGGGGAAGCAGAAGGTCCCGACGCTGCGCAACGTCGACAAGGGCACCGAGGCCGGTGTC
>JAUXCV010000280.1 GCA_030618675.1 Acidimicrobiia bacterium
GTGATGACGGCGAGCCGTTCGACGAGAAGAGCGAGGCGTCCACCGGCATCGGAGACCTGGCCTTCGACGTGCGTCAGCGGCGCGACGTCGCCGACGGTGCGGATCGGGTCGTCGTCGAAGAAGACACCGGAAAGGATCCGGTCGATGCCCCGCCGCCAGGTGTGCTCGTCACGCGTACCAGCCCCGCTGCGTGCCCGATGGTCGCCGTCGAGGCCCCACCGGACGTTGGCGTCATCGATGAGGTCTGCCATGTCGGATGCGGTGTCGGCTCCGATTCCCAAGCGGCGTTGCACCTCCGAGAGGCCGAGGAGTTGGACGACGGTGCCCGTTCCGAGTCGGGACGCGGCGAGATCGACAACGGTCCCCGCGAACCTGATGAGGGGATTGGTTCGCGTCGGTGCCCTATCTGCGATCCGCACCCGGAGATCGGGAAGGCCTTCGCCGGGACCTCTCGACGCGGGGAACGCTGCCTCGATGAGTGGTGCGTACGTCTCAAGATCGGGTGTCATGATGACAACATCCCGGGGTTCGAGTGTGGAGTCGCCCGAAAGGATGTGAAGAACGGCGTCGCGCAGCACCTCGACCTGCCGCTGGGCGCCGTGACAGGCGTGGATCTGGATCGATCGATCGTCTGGATAGGTAACCACGTGCATCGGCTCCCGATTCGCACGGATGTCGTCCTGCATCAACGAAAGGAGCGACTCCTTGTCGAAGGTCGTGGCTTCTTCCCTCCCCTCAGCGGACGGTGTCGGCGCCGCCGGGCGCCGACGCGAGGGGTCCGGCCGTTCCATCCGACTGAGGCCTTTGACCCCCTCCGCCGCCTGCGGCGGCACCTCCCCGTGAGGGGGAGGAAGAATCCCATCCGCGCTTCTTCCGATGACGACCTGGAGTTCTCGGGCCTCCTGGGCCCAGGACCGCAGGAGCGGATGCTTCGACGCTCCCCGCGTCGGGTCGTCACTGCGTCGCACCGGTCGGGAAGACCCGGGAATCGCTGCAACGAGCGGTGCAGTGTCGTGCCACAGCGCCGGTGACGGATGGAGGAGGAACAGGTGCGTATCCGTCGCGTCCCCGATCGCTTCGAACACGGCGAGATCGATCGGATCGAAAGCCGTGACGCCGTAGATCGAGATGCGCTCCGGGAGGTCGACGTCGGCGGTCCCGGATCGCAGCGAGGCGAGAGCGCCGGGGAGTGTCTCGAAGAGGGGCGGCACCCCGATCTGCTCGTAGAGCACCCGCCACAGTCGCGGCTGCCAGGCCGCCGCTGCGGCGATCGGCGCACCGTCGGGTCCGGCGTCGTCGCCGGCGGCCCAAGCGGTCACCATCCGGGGCCGGTATCGAGCGTACGAGGAGAAGAGGCGCCCGATCTTCTGCGCCGCCCTGAGCCGCTGCGCCCCATCCCAGGCGTCGCCGTCCGGTCCCTCCACGAATCGGGCGATGAGCCACATCCACCGGTCATCGTGGTGGGCGTCGATGATGCGCTCCAGGTGTGACACGACGGACCGGGCCGACCACGCGTCGATTGATCGGGCGGTATCGGGAATCTGCGACAGCACATCGGTGACGAATCCATGGGGGAACGGGAACTGGATGTTGGCTGCGATCCCATCCCCGACACCGCGCTCGGCAAGGGTGGAGGCGATCCGCTGGGTGAGCCACCTGTCAATCCCCCGGGTCGGAACGGCGATCACCTCCGCTGCGAACGGATCATCAAGGGGCGATGCGATCACGTCACAGAGCGCGTCGACAAGCAGATCAGGATGATCGGATCGATGGATCAGCAACGCCACGCCGGAAACGGTATCAGACCCAACGGCGCCGCCGTCGTTCCACACACCCGGGAACGGGCCGATCAACTACGGACAACCGAGCGCGGCGTTGAGGCCCCGACACACCTCGTGCATCTGTCGTGGCGTGAACGCGTTCGACGCCCGACGTTTCATATCACCCTTCGACACGAGAACAACCTCGTCACACAGAACACGCCCCACGATCGTGCCCTGGTGCTCGATGGGCACGATGCTGTCGATATCGGGCGGATTGCTGGACGTCGTAACCCGGGCTGCAAGCACCGTGTCGAGGTTGCGGTTTCGGTGCATGTTCGACACGACGAGGTATGGCTTCTCTCCGTAGTCGGTCTCCACCCACCACACTTCACCACGATTGACGGTCGTCATGAGTCCAACATAAGGAAGAGGTGCTCGAGGTCTTCTTCGTGCTCCCCCTCGATCGGAGCGCCCATCGCGGGCTGCCGGTACGTGGGAGAGGATTCATCGCCCAGGCACCGTGCGAGATCTGCGTACGCCTTCTCCTTGGCTGCCCGCTCCACCATCAACGCCCCCAGACTGGCGAGTTGGTCGAGGCGCGCTGATTCACTGCGTGCAACAGGCTCGCCGAGGAGCTCTTCGAGAGCTTCACGTTCGGCGGAATCCACAGCGACAGCCTCGGACGTAGCGAGCACCCGGCGGCGGAACGTTGCAGTCTTACGCATGTGCTGCAGTATAGCGCACCACCATTGCGCTGCGCTACTCTGCTGCGTTTGCCTCTCGTGATGCGACACCTCGAGCACGGCATGCAGAGGATCCGGACCGGATTCGTGGATCATGTCGTCAACATATGTGATTCCGGCACCCGGCGGAAGACCTTCGATCAAGGTGTCGCCGTCAATGAGGCGATCCGCGGCCTCGTGTCGCATCTAGCGACCGAGACCGCGGATCGCCCGCAGGCCCCCCACCACCATTCCACCTGCCCGCGAACCGGAAACTCACCGGGCCGGCAGCAGAGCAGTTCTCACAAGGAACGCTCCAGCTACGGCGACCGATTCGATGCCGTCCACCACTCGCCCGGCCCGCGGGTTCATG
The DNA here is from genome assembly GCA_030618675.1 of Acidimicrobiia bacterium. Lineage (GTDB taxonomy): Bacteria > Actinomycetota > Acidimicrobiia > Spongiisociales > UBA5794 > JAHEEL01. The sequence continues at coordinate 2,859 of JAUXCV010000280.1, forward strand.
GGGTTCACATCTTCGAGTTGCTTTCCCACCAACGTTCTGACGCTCCACCTCGTAGAAAGGTTCCAGGAATCGTGATCTTCTCGACTCGTATCTGTCCCGACAGCGAAAACGGTGAAGT
>JAUXCV010000209.1 GCA_030618675.1 Acidimicrobiia bacterium
AACACCGCGCGCGCTTGTCAACCTGAATCTCGACGCGCGCCTTGTCATGCAACAATCGCGGTCGTTTCGACAGACCGGTTCAGTCCCGCGATAATCCCCATGTCGAACTATCGGAGGAACACACGGTGACGACGAAGACACGTCGCCTCGAGGTCAACCGGCGATCCGGATGGCGCTCGTGGCTCGGACCCTTCTTCACTTCCGACATCGGGATGAAGTGGATGATGGCGCTGACCGGCGCCGGGCTGCTCGCCTACGTCCTGGTCCACATGATCGGCAACATGAAGATCTTCCTGGGATCGGAGGATCTGGATCACTACGCGGAGGCGCTCAAGACGCTCCTCTACCCGATCGTCCCCGAGGGCGGTGTGCTCTGGCTCTTCCGGTTCGGCCTCCTCGCGATGTTCGGCATCCACATCTGGTCGGCCATCGTGCTTGCTCTGAGGAACCGGAGGGCCCGCGGTCCGGTCAAGTACGAGGCGAACCCCCAGTACGCGGCCGCCAACTATGCGAACCGTACGATGCTCTGGGGCGGCATCATCATCCTGCTGTTCGTCATCTTCCACATCGGAGATCTGACGGTCGGAACCTTCGACCCCGAGTTCGTGAGCGGCGCGGTCTACAACAACGTGATCTACAGCTTCGAGCGCTGGTACGTCGCGATGTTCTACGTGATCGCCCAGATCGCCCTCGCCTTCCACATCTACCACGGGGCGTGGAGCGCCTGGCAGAGCCTCGGCCTCTCCAATCCCCGGTACAACGACTGGCGGCGGTGGCTCGCTGTGGCCTTCGCACTCGCGATCCTCATCGGGAATTCGTCGATCCCGATCGCAGTCCAGTTCGGTCTCCTTACGGTCTCCGGCTGAGAAAGGGCATCATCGTGACCACCGAAAACACTTTCACACTCGACGCCAAGATCCCGGAAGGTCCCCTTGAGGACAAGTGGACAAAGCGCAAGTTCGACGTCAAGCTCGTCAACCCATCCAACCGTCGCAAGTACGACATCATCGTGGTGGGTACCGGCCTCGCCGGAGCAGGCTCAGCGGCAGCGCTCGGAGAACTCGGCTACAACGTCAAAGCCTTCACCTACAACGACTCATCTCGTCGGGCGCACTCGATCGCTGCCCAAGGTGGCATCAACGCAACGAAGAACTATCCGAACGACAACGACAGTGTCTTCCGACTGTTCTACGACACCGTCAAGGGCGGGGACTACCGCTCCCGAGAAGCGAACGTCTACCGGCTCTCCGAGGTGTCCGACGCGATCATCGATCAGACCGTTGCTCAAGGCGCCCCTTACGCCCGCGAATACGGCGGCATGCTCGACAACCGCTCCTTCGGAGGCGCTCAGGTCTCCCGGACGTTCTACGCACGCGGCCAGACCGGCCAGCAGCTCCTCCTGACGGCATATCAGGCCCTGGCGCGCCAGGTCGGACTCGGAACGGTTGAGTTGTTCACGCGCACCGAGATGGTCGAACTCGTGATGAAGGACGGACGAGCCGTCGGCATCGTGACCCGCGATCTCGTTACCGGAGCGATCGAGAGCCACTCTGCTCATGCGGTCGTGCTGGCGACCGGCGGCTACTCGAACGCCTACTTCCTGTCGACCAACGCGATGAACTGCAACGGGACGGCCGTGTGGAGGGCCCACCGCAAGGGAGCCCTGTTCGCGAATCCGTCGTTCACACAGATCCATCCGACCTGCATCCCCGCGAGCGACGAGCATCAGTCGAAGCTGACACTCATGTCCGAGTCGCTCCGCAACGACGGGCGGATCTGGGTATCGAAGACCTCCAACGACGACCGCGCTGCGAATGACATCCCCGAGGATGAGCGGGACTATTACCTCGAGCGTCAGTACCCGGCCTTCGGCAACCTCGTTCCGCGCGACGTGGCATCTCGCGCAGCGATGCGGATGGTCGAGGATGACAAGGGTGTTGGTCCGCTGAAGAACGGCGTGTACCTCGACTTCGCAGACGCCATCGGTCGCCTGGGTCGCCAGGTGATCGAGGACCGCTACGGGAACCTCTTCGAGATGTACGAGCGCATCACCGATGAGAACCCGTACGAGGTGCCGATGCGGATCTACCCGGCCCCCCACTACACGATGGGCGGACTCTGGGTTGACTACAACCTCGAAACCACGATCCCCGGACTGTTCGCCTCTGGTGAAGCGAACTTCTCGGATCACGGAGCGAACCGGCTGGGAGCTTCGGCGCTCATGCAGGGTGTGGCCGATGGCTACTTCGTCCTCCCTGCCACGATCTCCGGATATCTGGCGAACTGGCTCAACGTAGATCCGGTTCCCACCGACGACGCAGCATTCGCGGACGCCGAACAGGCGGTGAAAGATCAGATCGAGAGGCTCCTGTCGACGAACGGAACCCACTCGGTCGACTACTTCCACCGGCGCCTGGGCAAGATCATGATCGCGAAGTGCGGCATGTCCCGCGACCGCGAGGGCCTCGAATGGGCGCTCGAGGAGATCCCGAAGATCAAGGCCGAGTTCTGGAGTGACGTCAAGATTCTTGGAACAAACGAGTCGTTGAACCAGTCCCTCGAGCGTGCCGGACGGGTCGCCGACTTCTTCGAACTCGCCGAGTTGATGGTCCGCGATGCCCTCCAGCGCGAGGAATCGTGCGGCGGCCACTACCGGGTCGAGCACCAGACCGAGGACGGGGAAGCCAGGCGCGACGACGAGAACTTCGCCTACGTGTCCGCATGGGAGTGGCGTGGAGAAGACTCTCCGCCCACCCTCCACAAAGAGGAGCTGGAGTTCGAGTACGTGGCCCTGACGCAGAGGAGCTACAAATGATGGACATCACCCTCCGCGTATGGCGGCAAGCAGGACCCGAGGTCGAAGGCGGTTTCGAGACCTACGAAGCCAAGGGCATCAGCCCCGAGGCCTCGTTCTTCGAGATGCTCGACGAGGTGAACGAGACGCTCAACGACAAGGGCGTAGAACCCATCGCATTCGACAGCGACTGCCGGGAAGGGATCTGCGGAACCTGCGGCGTCATGGTGGATGGCCATCCTCACGGACCGCAGAGCGGAACGGCCTCGTGCCAACTCCACATGCGGAAGTTCAGCGACGGCGACACGATCACGATCGAGCCGTGGCGCGCCGTGGCGTTCCCCGTCCTGCGTGACCTCATCGTCGACCGTCAGCCCTTCGATGAGATCATCCAAGCGGGTGGGTTCATCTCAGCGAACATCGGTGCGGCCCAGGATGCCAACATCATCCTGGTCCCCAAACCCGCGGCGGAGTCCTCCATGGATGCGGCTTCATGCATCGGTTGTGCCGCGTGCGTAGCGGCGTGTCCGAACAGCGCGGCGAACCTGTTCACCGGGGCGAAGATCTCTCACCTGAACCTGCTCCCCCAGGGTTCGCCCGAGCGGTATCTCCGCACGGTCGCGATGGTCGAGACGATGGAGTCGTTCTTCGGCTCATGCCGTAACTACGGCGAGTGCGAAACGGCATGTCCGAAGAGCATCTCGATCGACGTCATCGCCTGGATGAACCGCGACTACGTCGCAGCCCAGTGGAAGAACCTGAGAAAGCAGGGACAACAGTGACGGCCTAGCGGCCGTCACTGCGTATCCCGTACTCCGTACTCCGTAGCCCGTAGGGGCCCGCGACCTGCCTGAGCCGGCTACGGGATACGGGATACGGGATACGGACTACGGGATACGGACTACGTATCTTGACCGGTCACTCAAATTTGGGCACTATCATCAGTTCTGACCGACAGCGACGAAAGGATCCACCTTGACCACGTTCCTCAGCGAAGGGCACATGACCGAAGCCACCGAGGCGCTG
>JAUXCV010000268.1 GCA_030618675.1 Acidimicrobiia bacterium
CTGCGAAGACGGCATCCGAACTCGAGTACTTCCTTTTCGAGGACTCCTACCGAGAGGCCGCCGATCAGGGTTATGCAGATCTCACACCGGTCGGCTGGTACTCCGAGGACTACCACATCCTCCAGGGGACACGAGAGGAGTTCTTCAATAGGGCCGCTCGACGGGCCCTCAGCCGATCCGGCATCCCGGTTGAGACCTCGAAAGGTGAGACGGGCGTAGGTCAGCACGAACTCAACATCCGGTACGCGGAGGTTCTGGCGATGGCCGACCGCCACGCCCTCATGAAGCAGTGCATGAAGGAGATCGCCGACGATCTCGGCATCTCGATCACGTTCATGGCGAAGCCTTACGACGACGACTCCGGCTCGAGTTGCCACATCCACCTGAGCCTCTGGAGCGACGGCGAGCCGGTGTTCCCCGGCGACCATCCGGTTGGCCCGGTGAGCGGATCGGATGAGTTCCGGTGGTTCCTGGGGGGTTGGATGGCTCACGTGCACGAACTGACGCCGTTCTACGCCCCGACCATCAACTCCTACAAGCGCTTCGTCGACGCCTCGTGGGCCCCGACACGGATCGCCTGGAGCTACGACAATCGGACCGCGGGGTTCCGAATCGTGGGAAGCGGACCCAGCCTGCGGATCGAGAACCGTATCCCCGGCTCGGATGCGAACCCGTACCTCGTGTACGCGGCGACGCTGGCGGCGGGTCTCGACGGCATCGCCAACCGCATCGAACCACCCGAGATCTTCAACGGCGACGTGTACGCGGCGAGGGATCTCCCGGCAGTACCGGGCACGCTCCGGGAGGCGACCGACCTCTTCGCCGAAAGCGAGTGGGCCGGGGAGGCTTTCGGTGCGGATGTCCACGATCACTACACCCATTTCTTCCGCAGAGAGCAGCAGGCATACGACTCGGCCGTCACGGACTGGGAGCGCCGGCGCTACTTCGAGCGGATCTGAGAGAGTGACTGAGCAAGGAGCGAAATGAGACTCGAAGGCAAATCGGCCGTCATCACGGGAGCAGGAAACGGTATCGGACGAGACACCGCACTGCTGTTCGCCGCCGAGGGTGCGGCGGTCGCAGCCGTCGACCTCAACGAGGGTGCCGTGAACAACACGGTCTCAGAGATCATGGCGGGCGGTGGGACCGCGATCCCCATCGTCGCCGACGTCTCCAAAGACGATGATGTCGCATCGATGATCGCTGCCGCTGAAGAGGCGTTCGGTCGCGTCGACGTCGTGTTCAACAACGCAGGGATCATGCATTCCGACGACGGAGATGCCGTCGGCACCGAGGAAGCGATCTGGGATCTGACGATGGACGTGAACGCCAAGGGCGTGTTCCTCGGATGTAAGTACGGCATCCCGGCGCTGCGAAGAGCCGGCGGTGGCTCAATCATCAACACCGCCTCGTTCGTCGCTCATCTCGGCGCCGCCACCCCACAGGTGGCGTACACGGCGTCGAAGGGCGCAGTGATGGCCATGACTCGTGAACTCGCGGTCGTGCACGCCAGGGAGGGGATCCGGGTCAATGCACTGTGCCCCGGGCCGTTGCGCACCGAACTGCTCATGAGCTTCCTCGATACCGAGGAGAAGAAGCAGCGCAGGCTCGTCCACGTCCCGATGGGGCGCTTCGGCGAGGCAGCAGAGATGGCGAAAGCCGTGCTCTGGCTCGCTTCCGACGACTCGTCCTACGTGACGGGGACCGAGTTCCTCGTCGACGGCGGCATCACCGCCGCATACGTAACCCCGGAGTAGGCAGGTCGGCGAGCGGGACGTCGGTCGCGCGCTGTATCGTGAACCCCTACGCGAGCAGTTTGGAAGGCACAGATGACGACCGCAGGTGAATCCGTTTTCGACACGATCGAACCGGAGAAGAGCATCAAGAGGCCGAAACTGGACAAGAGGTTCTACGAATCAGAACTCGCACGGCTCCAGGGCGAGTTGGTGAAACTCCAGAGCTACGTCAAGGAAGAGGGCCTCAAGGTCGTCGTCATCTTCGAGGGGCGAGACGCTGCCGGGAAGGGCGGTGTGATCAAGAGAGTCACCGAACGCCTGAACCCCAGAATCTGTCGGGTCGAAGCCCTCGGCACTCCTACGGAGCGCGAGAAGACCCAGTGGTGGTTCCAGCGGTACGTCAACTACCTGCCGGCCGCAGGCGAGATCGTGCTGTTCGATCGCTCCTGGTACAACCGCGGCCTCGTCGAGCCGGTCATGGGTTTCTGCACGAACGACGAGTACACGGAGTTCCTGAGAACCTGTCCCGAGTTCGAACGGATGCTCGTCCGGAGCGGGATCATTCTCATCAAGTACTGGTTCTCCGTGAGCGATGAGGAACAGGAGCGCCGATTCCAGGCTCGCATCGACAGCACCACGAAGAGATGGAAGCTCAGCGAGATGGACCTCGAGTCACGCGCCCGGTGGGTCGAGTTCTCGAAGGCGAAGGACATCCTGTTCGACCACACGGACATCAAGCAGGCGCCGTGGTTCGTCGTCAACGCCGAGGACAAGAAGCGAGCCAGGCTCAACTGCATGAGCCATCTCCTGTCGGTGATCCCGTATGAGGATCGCACGCCCACCCCGATCGATCTCCCCCCTCGGCAGGAGAACACCGGCTACATCCGCCCGCCGATCACGGAGCAGACGTTCGTCCCGGACACGTACTGATCAAGCACGAGGCGGAGTAGCCAGGATGGCTTCGATCACCCTCATGTTGTCGATCGCGTCCGAAATCGGGACGGGAACCGGAGTGTCGTCGAGAATCGCCCGGGCGAACAGTGTTGCCTGGATGGTGTATTGATCCTCGGCGGCGAACACCAGTGTCTCGGTGTCCGGGGCGACCGGCGGATTACCCCCTGCGGTCACGAAGATCCTGGTCTCACGATCCGGGGGGATGTTGAACGGGATCTCGATCTCGATCCGTCCCGCGCTCCCGACGATGTGCACGCGCTGATAGTCCTCTGCTCGGGTTGAGCACGTGAACGTTGCCTGTCCCCCACCAGGGAACTCGAGCACCGCCGAACTCACGATGTCGATCCCCATCGTCGGGTCCCTCCGTACCGAGGCTTCGATCCGCACCGGTTCCGCTGCGAACAGCATCCGGGAGAGGTTGATGTTGTAGCAGCCGATGTCCATGA
>JAUXCV010000397.1 GCA_030618675.1 Acidimicrobiia bacterium
TTGTCGATGTCGTTCGTCACCCGGCTCAGGAGTTCACCGCGCGGCAGACCATCGAAGTAGCGCAGCGGCAGATGGTTGATCTTGTCTTCGACCTCGGACCGCAGGCGGAACATCGTGTGCTGGACCACGTCGTTGATCAGATACCCCTGAAGAAACTGGAACAGGGCAGACGCCGCGTAGAGGGCGAGGGCGATGAGGAGGATCTGTCGGAGGGCGCTGAAGTCGATGCCCTGACCTGCCACGAAATCGACGCTTCCCAGCATGTCGGCGATCTGATCCTGACCCCTCGCCCGGACCGATTCGATCGCTTCGGTCTGCGACATCCCGGCGGGGAGCATCTTGCCGACGACGCCGGAGAAGATGATGTCCGTGGCCCATCCCAGCACCCTGGGGCCGACGGAGGCGAGGGAGACGCTGACCACGGCGGCGGCGATCACGGCGATGACCTTCAGGCGTTCGGGACGGAGCCGCTTGACGAGACGCCGCATGGACGGCCCGAAATGCATGGCCTTCTGACCGAACGTCTGACTGCCGAATGGTCCCCGACCGTGTCCAGCGCTCTGGATCTCAACCCTCTCGGTCTTCTTCATCGTCGGCGGGGTGTTCATGACACCTCCGCTGCGAGTTGCGAGTCGACGATCTCGGCGTACGGGACACACGTTTCCAGGAGTTCGTCGTGGGTCCCGAGACCGACGATGCCGCCGTCCTCCAGCACCACGATCTGATCTGCGTCCATGATGGTCGCGACACGCTGCGCCACGATGATGACGGTGGAGTCTTCCGTCACGCTCTTGAGGGCACGGCGGAGGTTGGCGTCCGTGGTGACGTCGAGGGCGGAGAACGAGTCGTCGAACAGATACAGCTCCGGGCGGCGGATGAGGGCCCGTGCGATCGCCAGGCGCTGGCGCTGGCCGCCGGAGACGTTGGTGCCTCCTTGTGAGATGGCCGAGTCGAGCCCGTCCGGCATCGCTTCGACGAACTCGCGGGCCTGAGCGATCTCGAGGGCTGCCCACATCTCAGCCTCGGTGGCGTCCGGCTTGCCGTACCTGAGGTTCGATGCAACGGTCCCCGAGAACAGGTAGATCGTCTGTGGGACGAGACCGATCTTGTTCCACAGAGTGTCCGGGTCGATTTGACGCACATCGACACCATCGACGAGGACCCGTCCCTCGGTGGCATCGAAGAGACGGGGGATCAGGTTGACGAGGGTCGTCTTTCCCGTTCCGGTCGATCCGATTACGGCCGTCGTTTGACCCGGCTGTGCAGTGAACGTGATGTCGCACAGCACCGGATGCTCGGCTCCGGGGTACTGGAAACCGGCGCTGTCGAATTCAACGGTGCTGTGCCGGGGGAGTTCGGTGACCCCGTCCTCCGGCGGTACGACCGACGATTCGGTCTCGAGCACCTCGCCGATACGGTCGGCGGACACCGATGCCCTTGGGAGGAGCATGAACATGAACGTGGCCATCATCACGGACATGAGGATCTGAACGATGTAGGCCAAGAAGGCGGTCATGGAGCCGATCTGCATCGCCCCGGAATCGACGCGAACGGAACCGAACCAGAGCACGGCAACGCTCGAGAGGTTCATCACCAGCATGACCGAGGGGAAGATGGCGGCCATCCACCGGCCGACGTAGATCGACACGTTGGTCAGATCGGTGTTGGCCTCGCCGAATCTGTCGGTTTCGAACGGTTCCCGAACGAAGGCTCGAACCACCCTGATGCCGGTGATCTGCTCCCGGAGGACCTGATTGACCGAGTCGAGGCGCTGTTGCATGATGCGGAAACCGGGCACCATGTGCGAAAGGATGAACCAGATGATCGCGGCGAGGATGGGGACGAGCGTCAGGATCAGCCAGGAGAGTCCAACGTCTTCACGCAGCGCCATGAATACACCGCCGATCATCATGATCGGGGCGGTCACGAGCATCGTGAAGGTCATGAGGACCAGCATCTGGACCTGCTGGACGTCGTTGGTGTTCCGGGTCAGGAGAGACGGTGCGCCGAATCGAGCCATTTCCCGACCGGAGAATTCGATCACGCGGCGGAAGAACGCCGAGCGAACGTCTCGTCCGAA
>JAUXCV010000320.1 GCA_030618675.1 Acidimicrobiia bacterium
TGCCAAAACACCTCGTCATCGTTGAGTCCCCGGCGAAAGCCAGGACCATCAGCCGCTATCTCGGAGACGATTTCGTCGTCGAATCCTCCGTCGGCCACATCCGCGATATCCCGACGAAAGTCGGGGAAGTGTCCGGAGCGAAGAAGGAAGCCTGGAAGGCGAGTCGGTTCGGTATCGACATCGAGAACGGCTTCACGCCGATGTACATCGTCACTCCCAATTCGAAGAAACAGGTGTCGGCACTGCGCAAGGAGATGAAGGGCGCCGATGCTCTCTATCTCGCGACCGACGAGGATCGAGAGGGCGAGGCGATCGCCTGGCATCTGTTGGAGGTCCTGAAGCCGAAGGTGCCCGTGCACCGGATGGTGTTTCACGAGATCACGGCGAAAGCGATTCGGGAAGCCGTTGAGAACCCCCGCGAACTCGATCGGCAAGTGGTCGCCGCTCAGGAGGCCCGACGCGTGCTCGATCGTCTCTTCGGATACGAGGTCTCTCCGGTGCTGTGGCGGAAGGTCCAACCCGGCCTCTCGGCCGGACGAGTGCAATCTCCGGCGACGCGCATCGTCGTCGAGCGCGAACGGGAACGGTTGGCGTTCGTCGCTGCGGGATACGCCGGCGTGACCGGCACGTTCACACCGGTCGATGAGGACACCTCGTTCGAAGCCAAGCTTCTAACCATCGATGGCGAACGGGTGGCGACGGGCAAGGACTTCGATCAAGCAGGCATCCCGCGCGAGGATCGACTCGTTCTCGATCCCGCGGCCGCTGCTGCACTTGCCGACGATCTCGCCGGTGCGCCGTTCACCGTGGTTGCGGTCGAACGCAAGCCGTACACGCGTCGACCGTATGCGCCCTTCCGGACCGCCACTCTGCAGCAGGAGGCCGGGCGCAAGCTCCGCTTCGGAGCGCGGAGAACGATGTCCGCGGCTCAACGCCTCTACGAAGGTGGGTTCATCACCTACATGCGTACCGACTCGACCAACCTGTCGGGGACGGCCCTCAGTGCATCCCGCTCTCTCGTTGCCGGTCGCTTCGGCGACGCGTACCTGCCGGACAAGCCGCGCTTCTACGGAAAGAAGGCCAAGGGTGCTCAGGAAGCACACGAAGCGATCCGGCCGGCCGGCGAACGATTCCAGGATCCCAAGGCTATTGCCGCTTCCTTCGGAGCGAGGTCCGACGAAGCCCGGCTCTACGACCTGATCTGGAAGCGCACGGTTGCCAGTCAGATGAAGGACGCCAAAGGCGAGAGCCTGCAGCTTCGGATCGGCGGCTCTGCAGCGACCAGCGGTCAGGCCTGCGAGTTCTCAGCCACCGGCCGCACCATCCTGTTCCCGGGCTTCTTGAAGGCCTACGTCGAGGATATCGACGACCCGGACGCCACCCGGGACGACCAGGAACGGCATCTTCCCGAGCTAGAGGAAGGTCGGGCCCTCGACGCGATCGGCATGGACGCCACGGCGCACGAGACGAAGCCTCCGGCCCGGTACACCGAAGCCAGTCTCGTGAAGCGACTCGAGGACCTCGGCATCGGCCGTCCGTCGACGTACGCATCGATCATCTCAACCATCCAGGACCGGGGCTACGTCCGTAAGCACGGCTCGGCTCTCGTTCCGACACTCAAGGCCTTCGCCGTTATCGGCCTCCTTGAGGAGCACTTCGGCGACTACGTCGACTACGACTTCACCGCGCTCATGGAAGAGGACCTCGACAAGATCGCAGGCGGCGAAGAGGAGATGGCGCCCTACCTCGATCGGTTCTACTCGGGGAGCGGGGGTCATCCCGGATTGAAGAGACTTGTCTCGGACAATGCCCTCGAGGCGATCGATCCGCAGGCGGTCAATTCGTTTCTGATCGGCGCTACTCCCGATGGCGTGTCGATCGTGGCGAGGTGCGGTCGCTACGGTCCATACCTCGTGCGCGGCGAGGACAGGGCGTCCATCCCGGAAGACCTCCCCATCGATGAGCTCACGGTTGAGAGGGCAACCGAGCTGCTCGAGGCCCCGTCTGGTGATCGCACCATCGGCGAGGACCCCGACACCGGTCTCACCGTGTTCGCGAAAGCGGGACGATACGGACCGTACGTCCAGCTCGGAGAACGCGACGCCGGCTCGAAGGCCAAGCCGAAGACGGCGTCGCTGTTCAAGACGATGTCACCCGAGACGGTGACGCTCGACGAGGCACTCCGGCTCCTCACTCAGCCCCGGACCGTCGGAGAGCATCCCGAAGACGGGAAGCCGATCACCGCCCAGAACGGCCGGTACGGACCGTACGTGAAATGGGGGACTGAGAGCCGCAGCCTGGACGAGGAAGAGGCGATCTTCACAGTCGACCTTGAGGCCGCCGTCGCGTTGCTCGCCCAGCCGAAGAAGCGTGGTGGCCGCAAGGCGGTGGCACCGTTGAAGGAATTCGGGGACGATCCCAACACCGGGAAGCCCATCGTTCTGAAGAACGGACGCTTTGGCCCGTACGTCACCGATGGGGAGACGAACGCGTCGCTGAGGGTCGCCGACTCGGTCGATACCATCACACTTGAGCGAGCCGCCGAGCTTCTTGCGGAGCGCCGGGCGAAGGGTCCTTCGAAGAAGCGGAAGGCGGCGCCGAAGAAGACTGCGAAGAAGAAGCCGGCATCGAA
>JAUXCV010000404.1 GCA_030618675.1 Acidimicrobiia bacterium
TCGCTCCCCGGTCGTGTCCGTCGAGGCCGGGTTTGGCGATCAGTATCCGTGGCGGCATGTGACGCAAGGCTAGTGCCGGCCCGACCCACGCAATCCACCGTTCTTGCGTAGCTATAGGAACCGCCTCCACTATCTACGCAGGAATGGTCAGGAGGTGGTAGCGGGGAGGAGGTAGTCGATGACGTCGATCGCCCGGTAGCCGTCGCGTCCCTTCGGGACGAAGCGGGCAATATCAGCGACGTCGTCACCCGAGGTGATCAACTCCCCTTCGACGTCGCCATTGCGCTGGACCTGTGGATGCCCGATGTTGGCGATCAACGAGTTGCAGAGGCACTTCCGGCCGACCGTGTCGGTTTCGGATCCGCCTTTCCGAACGTAGTCATCGACCGGCTCAGACGGGCACCGCCACCCCACCGTTCCGTCGTCGCGCCGGTAGGCCGTTCGCAGGTAACCCAGGTCACAGATCCGCGATCGCTTCTCATAGACGACGGGATTCGACAGGCTGTCCTCGAGTTCGACGACCTTGAAAGGGAATCCGGTCGGCGACGCTACGGGATCGGTGAAGATCTTGGCCTTCCCGGCCTTGCTCAACTCGAGCACCTGTCGCTTCGTCTCTGCCGTGAACCCGGACTCTTCGCAGAAGGCGAACGCTGTCCCCACCTGCACCCCGGCTGCACCGAGTTTGAGCGCCTCCGCTATCTGCTCGGGCTCCCCGTACCCGCCAGCCAGCCAGAACGGAAAGCCGATCTCGCGGAACACGTCGAGATCGGGGATGTCCCTATCCCCATAGATCGGTTCACCGCTGTCGCTGAACTGGACCTTGCCTCTCGGCGGAGCGTTGTGCCCACCCGCGGTTGGGCCCTCGATAACGAAACCGTCGACCCGTCCACTGGCTTTGCGAACCAGGGCGGTTGCGAGGATGTGAGAGGAGACGATCGCGAGAAACTCCGGTCTCGGAGCCGGCGGCAGATTCCCGTCACCGAACTCATCGGGATCGAACACCGTCGTGAATGCCTCACCCCGCTCCGCCCCTTTGACGTCGAGGCGGTATTCAACGGGGAGGCCATCGCTGAGCCGATCGAGCACGCCGGGGATCGCCATTGGAATCCCGGCGCCCATGAGCACGTAGTCGACGCCCGCGAGCATCGCACCGTAGATAGAAGAGAGATGAGGGGTCTGGATCTTCTCCAGGTAGTTGACCCCGACCGGGCCGCTATGACCCTCCTTCGCCAGATACACCTCGACGAAGTTGCCGGCGACCATGAGTTCGAGGAGCTTTCGGGATGGTTCGACCCGCGGCATCGGCTTGGATCGGTACCGCTCCCCGGCTTGTTTTCCGCCCTCGATGAAGTAGTCGTCCACGATCCGTTCGGCGACGCCATCGATCGGGAACGCCGCGAGGGCTCGCCGCATGTGTCCCCCGGGGTCTCCGTCCTGGAGGCGGCGCACGAGGAGAGTGTCGATGCCGGTCCCTGAGACCACACCGAGGTTGCCGGTCGCCGCCACGGCACGAGCCAGACGCCAGTCCGAGACGCCGGCGCCCATGCCGCCCTGGATGAGAACGGGTCGTTCGGTGGGCATGCGTGCGATGGTAGGAGTGAGTGCCTGAGTAGCCGAGTAGCCGAGTAGCCGAGTAGCCGAGACCGGATACCGGATATCGATACGGACTACGGACTACCGACTACCGCCGGCGAAGCCGGGTCACGCCTTCTCCAACGGGGCCCATGCCAGCAGGAGGCGCTTTTCGCCCTTGCCCTGGAACGTGACGATCGCTTCGGCGCTCTCACCGCTGCCGATGACCTCGACGACGACGCCGCTGCCCCAGTGGGCGTGATGAACGCGGTCGCCGGCAGCGATCTCGATTCCGGTCCCGGTGACCCGGGGCTTCTGGAGCGTCGTTCGCGTCGAACCGCTCTTGCGCTTCACAGCGGTCGTCAAGTGCCCGGGGATCTCTCCGAGGAACCGGCTCGGACCGTTGTACTGCGACTGTCCCCAGAGATTCCGATTCCACGCACGGGTGAGGAAGAGCCGTTGCTCGGCCCTCGTGATCCCGACGTAGCAG
>JAUXCV010000133.1 GCA_030618675.1 Acidimicrobiia bacterium
CAAGCCCTCCAACTCGTTGACGAAGGCACGGAACTGTCGCTTCGTAGAGCCACTCTCCATGTCATCCGCCGCCTGCTCGAGTTCGGCAAGGCGATCGGGCGTCGGATACCGGAACGCTACAGAGAGCCGTTCGAAATCCTGCATCACGGCCCCCTCTCCGGCGGCATGATGTAGCCGAATCCGACGTCGCCCTTGCGTGCCAATGGATCGCCGTAGATCGCCTCGGCGGCCATCTCCCGGTGATACGGCGGGTACACGAAACGCTCGGCGATCGTGGGCAGCGTGGTCATTCGGTAGATCGCTTCGATCTCCTCAGGCGTCGTGTCTGCCGACTCGACCATGGCGAGCGTGGCATCGTCGATGATTCCTTCGACGCTCTCGCGGCGCTTGTAGATCCGCACGGCCAACATCTTCCTCAGGATCTTCTCTATGACCTCCTCGTTGCCCCCCGAGAACAGGTTGGCCAGGTACTGGATCGGCAGCCTCGCCTTTTCGAGGCTGTTGAACAACTCGAAGTCGACCTGCTCGCGCGCGATGTCCAGACGAACGAGGCCTTCCTCGATCGTGGAGACCACGGGCGACAGCGGCGGGATGTAGAACATCATCGCGAGCGTCCGGTATTCGGCGTGGAGCGGCACGGCCATGTTCCACACCTTGACGAACTTGTACACCGGGGACTGCTGCGCCGAATCGATCCAACCATCGTCGATGCCGTTCGTCTTCGCCGCCTTGATGACGGCAGGATCGAACGGATCGAGGATGATCTCTTTCTGACGTTCGAACATCTCGTCGTCCGGCCCCTCTGCGGCCCATGGGATTAGGTCGGCGTCGTAGAGCAAGACTCCCATGTACCGGATCCGCCCAACGCACGAGTGGGCGCAAGCGGGTGCTTGGCCGGTTTCCATACGGGGGAAGCAAAGGATGCACTTCTCAGACTTGCCGGTCGACCAGTTGTAATAGACCTTCTTGTACGGACAGGCCGATATGCACATGCGCCAGGCGCGACACTCGTCCTCGTTGACGAGGACAACGCCGTCTTCGCCACGCTTGTAGATCGCGCCCGATGGGCAGGCTGCGACACAGGCCGGGTTGAGACAGTGGTTGCAGATTCTCGGCAGGTAGTTGAACACGACCCGCTCGATCTCGCCCATCTGTTGCCGAACCTCGTCGGAGACACCTTCGAGATTCGGGTCGTTCGACGCGTAGATCGGCGAACCCGACAGGTCATCGTCCCAGTTCGGGCCGGCTTCGATGTCGATCGGGTCACCGGTCACCGCCGAGATCGGGACGGCGGTCGGCTGGTGCTCACCCTCGGGCGCGTTGAACAGATCCTCGTACCGGAACGTGAACGGCTCGTAGTAGTCGTCTAGTTCGGGGAGCGCCGGGTTGTAGAACAGATTGGCGAGTGCCTTGGAGCGGGAGTGGACCTTGAGGTCGATACCGACCCAGTTCTTCTCCCAACCACCCCTGTAGTGATCCTGGTCTTCCCAGCCTGTGGGGTAGCCGGTCCCCGGACGGGTCTCGACGTTGTTCCACCACATGTACTCGGCGCCCTTGCGGTCGGTCCACAGGTTCTTGCAGGCGACGCTGCACGTGTGGCAGCCGATGCACTTGTCGAGGTGGAAAAGCATGCTCATGTGGGCTCTGACGTCCATGATTCCTCCTCTCAGTAGCTGGGCTTGTCGATCTTGCGGACGTACACGAAAGTGTCTCTGTTCACGCCGGTGGGGCCCCAGTAGTTGAATGCGTACGAGAACTGGGCATATCCGCCGCTCATGAGAACGGGCTTGAGCCGGGTTCGGGTGATCGAGTTGTTCATGCCCGCCCTCTTCTGTCGTAGGGGCGAAATCGGGATGCCGACCGTTCTCTCGGTGGCGTGGTAGACGAACACCGTCCCCTTCGGGATCCTGGCCGACGTGATGCATCGCTGCACGAACACGCCGTTGTCGTTGAACAACTCGACCCAGTCGTTGTCCGTGATGCCCATCTCAGCGGCCTCTTTGTCGTTGAGCCACACCGGATAGCCGCCCCGTGACAGCGTCTTCATCCGGATGTTCTCCGAATACGTCGAGTGGATGCTCCACTTGCCGTGCGGCGTGATGTAGTTGAGTAACCGGCCCTGCGCCTCGGCCGCAGAGATCTCCGTCTCGGACAACATCGTGTGATCCGGGCGCGGCTTGTACGTGGGCAGATGTTCACCCCATTCGAGATAGTTCTCGTGATCGAGATAGAAGTGCTGTCTGCCCGTGAGCGTCCGCCAGGGGACCAACTCCTCCACGTTGAGGGTGAAGGGGCTGTATGCACGCCCCTTGTTGATGACGGCGCTCCACGTCGGCGTCGTCAACACTCGGCGTGGCTGCGCGACCAGATCGGAGAACCTGATCCGCGTATCGCGCTGACCGTCGGAGAGATGCGTGAGCGACAACCCCGTCTTCGCTTCTTCGGCCTGGAAGGCACGGTGTGCCAGTTCACCGTTCGACGCCGGATCGAGCTGGAGGATCGCCTCGCAGACTTCACGGTCCCGTTCGAGCGAGGGGTACGGACGCCCGTTCAGCTCAGCCACATCGATGTCGCGCGGCTGGCGCTCGGCAAGTTCCCGGTAGAAGTCCGCCACGGGGATGTTGAGTCCGTGAGCGCCCACTCCGTTCTTCTCGACGCCCCTCCCGAGTGAGACCATCTTCTCGTAGAGAGTCACGTAGTCGCGCTCGATCACCCGGAACTTGGGCATGGTCCTACCGGGGATGGCCTCGATCTCACCCTTGTACCAATCCCTGGTATCGGGCTGGGAGATCTCATCGGGTGTGTCGTGCTGAAGCGGCAGCATCACGATGTCCTTGACCGGACCCCGGATGTGTCGTGCCGACAGATCGGCGACCTTGGCAGCGATCGACTTGAAGATCAGCCAGTCCGACTTCGACTCCCACGCTGGAGCGACGGCCATCTGCATCGGATTGATGTAGGTGTGCATGT
Organism: Acidimicrobiia bacterium; assembly: GCA_030618675.1. GTDB lineage: Bacteria > Actinomycetota > Acidimicrobiia > Spongiisociales > UBA5794 > JAHEEL01. The sequence continues at coordinate 2,971 of JAUXCV010000133.1, forward strand.
CCGTCGAGTTGATGTCGTCCTTCTCGTACCAGGTGGCAGCCGGCAAGACTATGTCCGAGTAGAGAGCGCTCGTATCCATCCGGAAGTTGAGATCAACGACGAGATCGAACTTGCCGATCGGGGCATCCTCGCGGAAGGTGACCTCCTTGACGGTCTCGGCGGCCAACTCGGTTGCCACGGCCGTCGAGTGTGTGCCCAGGTAGTGGCGCATGAAGTACTCATGTCCCTTGGCGCTGGTGCCGATCGCGTTTCCGCGCCAGATGAACCAGGTCCTCGGCCAGTTCTCCGGTGCGTCCGGATCGTCGACGGAGAACTCGAGTTCATGACTCTTCAGTCGTTCGACAACGTAGGCGATGATCTCCTCGTCGGTCGTGGCCCCGGTCGCCTGGGCCTCTCTGACGAGGTCCAGCGAGTTCTGCTTGAACTGCGGATAGAACGGCAGCCAGCCGCGATGTACGGCCCGCACCTGATGGTCGATCGTGTGATCGTCGGTGGAAGCGTGCTCCGGCAGCGTGTCGTAGTCCGAGTAGCCCCGCTCGTATCGCCACTGGTCGGAATGGACGTAGTGGAACGATGGCGTGTTCTGATGTCGGGGCGCCATACCCCAATCCCCGCCGAAGGCGATCGCCCCCCACGACGCGTGGCAGACGAGTTTCTCTTGACCCACGTAGTGGGCGAGGCCACCGCCGTTGACGCCGACCGCGCCCGTGAGCATCAAGGCCACGATGCCGGAGCGGTAGAGAAGGTTGTTGTGGTACCAGTGGTTGGCGCCGGCACCGATGATGATCATGTTCTTGCCGTTGGTCTTCTCGGCGTTGTCGATCCAGTCCCTGGCGAAGCGGAGCACGGTGTCCCGATGGATCCCCGTGAACTGCTCCTGCCATGCCGGTGTGTAGAGGGCATCGGCGTCGTCGAGATCGGCGGCGTACTGCCCGCCGAGACCGCGGTCGACTCCGAACTGGGCGATCATCAGGTCCAGGATCGTTGTGACGGCCACCCGTCCTCGGTCCGTCACGACGTGGCGAACGGGTACTCCCCGCGTGACGACGCCTCCGTCGGCAAAGTTGTCGAACTCGACTTGAACGATGCCATCGTTGGCGTCGACGAAGGTCAACTCCGGGTCGAGTTCGTCGCCGTTCAGACCGTCGGTGAGTTCGAGATTCCACTTGCCCTTGTCTTCGGTGGCCCAGCGGTATCCGATCGTTCCCTTGGGCATGCGCGGCCGGCCGGAGTTGCGATCCCACCAGAGCAGTTTCCATTCGCCGTTCTCGGCATCGCCGTACTCGTCCACGCGATTCGCGCGAATGCACTTGCCCGGCCGTGATCCGTCGATCTCGACGAGGAACGGCATGTCGGTGTACTGCTTCACGTAGTTCTGGAAGTACGGGATCTGACGGTCGACGTAGCTCTCTTTGAGGATCACATGGTTGACGGCCATCCAGAACGCGGTGTCCTGGCCCGGGTTCGACGGAATCCACCAGTCGGCGTACTTGGCGACCTGGCTGAAGTCCGGAGCGAACACGGTGAGCTTGGCCCCGGCGTGCCGGACCTCGGAGATGAAGTGGCAGTCCGGCGTCCTCGTCATGTTGAGGTTGGCGCCCATCACGGCGACGAACCGGGAGTTGTACCAGTCGGCAGATTCGTGGACGTCGGTCTGCTCGCCCCAGATCTCGGGGGAGGCCGGTGGAAGGTCGCAGTACCAGTCGTAGAAGCTCAGGATCGTGCCGCCCAGCAGGCTGAGGAACCTGCTCCCGGCTGCGTAGCTGATCTGCGACATGGCGGGGATCGGCGAGAAGCCAGCGACCCGGTCGGGGCCGTATGTCTTCGTCGTGTACACGACCGAGGCGGCGGCGATCTCGAGGGCTTCGTCCCACATCATGCGTCGGAACCCGCCCATGCCGCGAGAGGTTTGAATGCGCTTCCGTTTGGCAGGATCCTTCATGATCGATGCCCATGCGTCGACAGGATCGGGGTAGACGGCCTTGGCTTCGCGGTAGAGATCGATGAGCACGCCGCGTCCGTACGGGTACTTCACACGGATGGGGCTGTAGAGATACCAGGAGTAGCTGATGCCGCGCTGGCATCCACGGGGCTCGTATGGGGGAAGTCCGTCTTCGAGCGCCGGATAGTCGGTTGCCTGCAGCTCCCAGGTGACGATCCCGTCCTTGACGA
>JAUXCV010000007.1 GCA_030618675.1 Acidimicrobiia bacterium
CGCCCGGCCTACCGTGCCATCCGATTCGAGAGGGAAGCCACGGAGCGAGCGGAGCGAAGATGAGCGACTATCTCCAGGAGGTCGAGTGGAGCCTCCCACAGGTGCTCTACGTGTTCCTCGGTGGCATCATCGGTGCGTTCATCACTACCGCCGGTGTTCTGGTGTGGCAGGGCTCCGAACTGAACATCCTCACCTTCGTCGCCTCATTCGCCGGTCAGGCCGGCGGGAACCTCATCGTGATGTGGATCCTCTCGGTCAGGAGCGGCACCGGGAGCTTCCGACGTGACTACGGACTGACGATCGAGATCGGACACTGGTGGGGGATACCCGCCGGTTTCGGTCTCCAGATCGGCGTCGTGATCTTGACGGCACCGCTCTTGCGCGTGCTCTTCCCCGAAGGTGCGCCGCAACAAGGCGTTGCCGAGATCACCGAAGGCACGACGACGGTGCTCGAAGGGATCATGATCGTGCTCATGGTGGGCGTTGCCGCACCCGTGGTCGAGGAGATCCTGTTCCGGGGGATGCTGCTGTCGCGGCTCCTGCGTTCGATGTCGTCGATATGGGCGGTCGTTGTCCAGGCGATGGTGTTCTCGGGGATCCACTTGCTCGATCCGAATGCGATAGCCGCGCTCCCCGGTCTCTTCGTCATCGGGCTCGTGCTCGGATTCGCAGCGCTCCGATCCCGCAACCTCTCTCTTCCGATCCTGATTCACGCCGGTGTGAATCTGACGGCGGCGGTGCTCCTCATCTTCGGCGGCGGCTTGGCAGAGTGGCTCGAGGAGGTCTCCGAACCCGAGATCGTGCAGGCGATTCTTTCTCTCGCCGGCTGACGGAGGTCTTCTCTCCGGCGTCCATTTCTGGTAGTTGTAGCGGTGTGGCGTGTCGCGAGCCGGAGGCGATGTGCCCACAACGAACCCGCGGATCGGAGCGATCGTGGTGGCTCTGGCGCTTGCGATCGCCGTCGGAGCCGGCGCCTGGTACGGATCGAGGGGCGATTCCCCCGTTGTAGCCGAGGCTGTCGGCGGTGTCTTGTACACAACGGTGGCGGAGACGATCATCGTCCACGTCTCCGGTTCCGTTCACAGACCGGGTCTTGTGACGGTCCGTTCTTCGGCTCGAATCGCAGACGTGATCGCGGCCGCCGGTGGAGCGACGCCCAGGGCCGATCTCGGGGGATTGAATCTCGCCGCCACGGTGCGTGACGGTGACCAGGTGGTGGTTCCCGTGCCGGGGGAGGCTTCGCCCGCGAGCGGAGGTTCGACCCAGGGGATCGATCTCAATCGCTCAACCGCGGCCGAATTGGAGGAACTCCCCGGAGTCGGCCCGGTATTGGCAGCCCGTATCGTCGCCTTCCGGGAGTCGAACGGTCCGTTCTCCGTGGTCGAGGACCTCCTCGATGTCGGGGGGATCGGGGAGGCGAAACTGGCGACGATGCGCGACGCGATCGCGGCGCCTTGAGTGCGTAGCCCCTCACGTGCCGGTCGCTGGGTGCTGGCTGCGGCAGGCTTCATCTGGATCGGAACGGGCTGTGGTCTCCGTTTCGGCATCGGATCTGTGATCGTGCTGGGAGTCGCCGCAGCGGTCGTCGTTCTGCGGCAGCGGTCGGTAGCGGTTCTCTTGATCCTGGCCGCATCGGGAGCGCTCTCCGGGATGTTCGCGTCGGCTCGAATCGATGCGACGATGAACGCGGAGGTTCCGACGGGTCCGGTCGCGTTCGTCGGTGTGGTGGTGGAAGACGATGGTCCTCAGCGGCCCGCGGTCGTGCGACCGGAGATGCTTCGCAGCGAGGGCGAATGGGTGGCGTGGCCGGGTCCGCCTCTCGCCGTGGGCCCGGATTCGGATGCTTCTCTTGTGGCAGGGCAGCGGGTGCGTGTTACGGGAACGATGCGAGAGTCGCCGGGGCGTGTTCGTGGTGACCCGATCGCAGGACGCGTGACGATCGCGAGCACCGAGGTGATCGGAACGGTCGGCGGGCCGCTGTACGCGATGGGCAACGCAGTGCGCGACAGGGTTCGGGCGGTGCTCGACCTCTCCGTTCGAGCACAGGCGCTCGTGTCCGGTTTCCTCATCGGAGACACGTCGGGTCTCGGAGTCCGTGATCTCGATGCCCTTCGCCGGTCGGGCCTCACCCACTTCGTCGCCGTTTCGGGGAGCAACGTGGCTCTCTTTCTGGCCGCCTGGTGGGTCATGACCGCTGTGTTCGGTATCGGTCCGAAGCGCCGGTTCGTTTTCGGTGTGGTCGGTCTTGGGATCTTCGTTGTTGCGACCCGATGGGAGTCGTCGGTGCTTCGAGCGGCGTTCATGGCCGCAACCGTGCTCGGAGCTGCCGCGACCGGTATCAGCGTCGACACCTGGGTCGCCGTCGGCGTGGCGGTGTGCGTTCTGCTGCTGGCCAGTGGCCAGTTGGCGGTCGACGTGGGTTTCCAGCTCTCAGTGGCGGCGACGATCGGCATCATGATCGGGGCCGGGATGTTCGCCGATCGCAGGCCGAGGGCGTTGTGGGCGACCCTGGGCGCGGCAACGGCAGCACAGGTTGCGGTCGTGCCGGTGCTCCTGTGGCATTTCGGGACGGTGCCGCTCATGTCGCCGATCGCGAATCTAGTTTCTGCACCGCTCGTCACCGGCGCCACGGTGAGCGGGGCGCTGGCCGTGGTGAGTGGGTGGGGTCCGGCCGTATCGATGTCATCCGTCCTTGCCGGGGCCGTGCTCGCCGTCGCCGACGTTGCCTCCCGCTGGCCACAGCTCGGCCCGCCGGGGGTGGCGGCCGGGGTGGGGATCGCTGTGTTCATCAGATGGCCCAGGACGCGGCCGCTGGCGGTCGTGGGTGTTGCTGTGCTCCTGGCGGTTTCCACGCTCGTGCCCGCGGGACCTCCACCGGTACCGACCGTGACGTTCCTCAGCATCGGCCAGGGCGACGCCGTGCTCCTCCGCGATCCCGGGGGAGGAGTTGCGCTTGTCGACGGTGGCCGCGATCCGCTCATCCTGGCGGAGGCGTTGAGGCGTCACCGCATCGGCCGAATCGACCTCCTCGTCGCATCTCACGGCGACATCGATCACATCGGCGGATTCGCCGGGATCCTCGGGGACCACGCGATCGGGCGCATCTGGCTCCCGAACCACCCCGACCTGGGCGTCGAACTCGAAGCCCTCGTCGACCAGGCAACGGCTGCTGGTGTACCGGTCGACGTCGTCGGGCCGGGGATCTCCTACCGGCTCGGAACTCTCAGGATCGAAGCTCTCGGGCCGATGCGGCGGTACGTCACAAGGAACGACGGATCGATCGTATTGTGGGTGGAGGCGGGCACGACGCTTCTGCTGCCCGGGGACATCGAAGCGGTCGCTCAGCGCGAACTGCCGGCCCTTCGCCCGGACATCCTCCTCGTTCCTCACCACGGATCCGCGTCGACCGACCGGACCTGGCTCGCGGCCACCGTTGGAGCCGTTGCAGTGATCAGCGTGGGCCCGAACACCTACGGGCACCCGGCTCCCGAGATCCGCTCTGTGCTGATTGCGGCCGGAGCGGAGACCCGGGTGACGATGGAAGAAGGCGATGTTTCTCTCGAGTTCGATACACCCTGACTTGCACAGTGACGCCCAAGCGCGGAGACTCGCGTCATGGGATTCACCGTCATCAGCGGCCCCCGCGACGCGGGACCGGGCGAACGCGAGGTCATGTTCGACAAAGCCGGCGACATACTCCAGCGGGCCGGGGTTACCGATCATCAGAGAATCGACGTCCCTGGACGCGGCGCATCGGAGTCATCCGAGGGCCAACTCCGGGAATCGGTTCAGGGGATCGTTCCGGCCCTTCAGAGCGGGTCGCTCTTCGGCGACGTGAGCGGCGTGTTCGTGGTGGATGCGCAGAATCTCCTCAAGGCGGAAGCGGAGGTCATCGCGGAACTCGTCGAAGCGGCAGACCCCGACGCGGTGACGGCGGTGTTCGCTGCTTCCGGGACGATCCCTGCTCCGCTCGGCAAGACCCTCCGTGCCCACGGGTCGACCGAGACGGTCAAGAAGTACCGCGAACGGGACGCTTCACGCTGGCTATCAGAAACGGCCTCGCAGCGGAAGCTGAAGATCGAACCGGCGGCCGCCGCCGTGCTTCTCCGTCGATTCGGCTCGGATGTTGCTGCACTCGGCCAGGCCCTGGATCAACTCGCTGCCGATGGTTCCACGGTCACAGAGGATGACGTCCTCGGCCGATACGCCAACCGTCCGGATGAGCCCATGTGGCTGCTGGCCGATGCGATCAACGCAGGAAACGAAGCGGAAGCACTGCGGCGCCTCGCCGATTTTCTCGAGCACGGTCATCCGCTCGTGGTGCTGTCGTTTCTCGAAGGTGAGGTCAGGAAGCGGTCCCTGGCCGCGGTCGCTCCCGACATGGAAACATACGCGGGATGGGTCAAAGCGACCCCATCGTCGTTCCCCGTTCGGAAGGTGTGGGAACGGCGGTCTTCCACACGAGCCGATTCACTGCGACGGTCGCTCGATGCGCTCGCACGAGCCGACCTTCAGATCAAGACGGCGCCGGAACCGACCCACCGCGTGACATTGGAGAGGCTCACGGTCGCGATGTGTAGATGGCTGGGGAGATAGAGCGGACAGCGCACGGCAAGAAGGGGACAGGGTTCTCGACGCAGGTCAGTAGATCAGGCAGAGTCCTCGCCGACTGCCGGCTCCGCCGCCGGAGGCGGCTTCGGGCTGTTGTCTGTCAGCTGTTCACTGTCAGCTCACGCCTCGTAGATCCTCACTGCTGCGATTCGGTAGGTGAATATCCCGCCGGGGGCTTCGTAACTGACTTCGTCGCCGGGGGCGGCGCCGAGGAGGGCCTCACCCAACGGGCTCTGTGGAGAGGCGAGGAGGATGCCGGGAACCTTGTTCTCCGAGGGGGCTACGAAGAACTCGTACTCGTCCTCGTCATCGTCGATCACCGTCACGATGGTTCCGACTTCGACCAGGCCCGAATTCTCGACCTCTCGAACCTCGGCATTGTCGAGAAGGTGCTTCAGCTTGCGGATCCGGGCCTCCATGAGGCCCTGGTCGTTCTTCGCAACGTCGTATTCGGCGTTCTCCCGCAAGTCGCCATGCGCTCGTGCGGTCGCGATACGCTCGGAGGCTTCGCGACGACCATCTGTGGTGAGGTGGTCGAACTCGATCTGCAGCTTCTCGAAGGCGGCCGGCGTTAGCCAGACATTCTGATCAGTCATCGGATCAAGCGAGGAGCGAGCGCACCCGTCGGGTGAGGCGAGACTTGCGACGGGCGGCAGTGTTGGCGTGGAGCACGCCCTTCGTCGTGGCCATGTCGATCTGCTTCTGAGCGATCCGCAGGAGTTCTTCGGCCTCGGCGGCGTCTCCGGCTTCGGCAGCCGCGAGGGCGTTCTTCTCGCGCGTCTTCAACTCGGAGCGAACCGCCTTGTTGCGTGCATATCGCTTCTCGGTTTGACGATTGCGCTTCTCTTGGGACTTGATATTGGCCATGCTGGACGAACCTCGTGAGGTGGTGGGAACGAGGGGTAACGATAACAGGAGAACGGCTCAACGGTACACTGAACAGCCCCACCCCCGGATTCGACCTATGACCGCGCCATCGCGCATTCGCAACTTCTCCATCATCGCGCACATCGATCACGGCAAATCGACGCTCGCCGATCGTCTGCTCGAGCGGACCGGCGCGATCTCCGAACGCGACATGAGGGAACAGGTTCTCGACGACATGGACCTCGAGAGGGAGCGCGGGATCACGATCAAAGCCAACGCCGTGCGTATCGACTACACCGCCGTGTCTGGAGACACGTACCAGCTCAATCTCATCGACACCCCCGGGCATGTCGATTTCTCATACGAAGTGTCTCGAAGTCTCGAAGCGTGCGAAGGCGCCGTCCTCGTTGTCGATGCATCGCAGGGAGTCGAGGCCCAGACGCTCGCGAACGCCTACATGGCGATCGAAGAGGGGTTGGAGATCATCCCTGTCGTCAACAAGATCGATCTCCCCGCCGCAGATCCGGATCGGGCGGCTGAAGAACTCGCGGGGGTGCTCGGCGGCACACCCGACGAAGTCATCCGTGTTTCGGCCAAGACGGGTGCGGGAATCGACGAGTTGCTCGAAGCGATCATCGACCGCCTCCCGCCGCCGGAGGGTGATGAGGATGCGCCGCTCCGTGCTCTCGTGTTCGATTCCTTCTACGACACCTACCGCGGTGTGGTTAGCCACGTCAGGATCGTCGACGGGAGTATCGCCACGCGAGATGCGATCCGTTTCATGGCGACGAACCTCGATGTCGACGCCGACGAGCTCGGCATACGACGACCGTCGACCGAGGTCGTTGAGCGGCTCGGAACCGGGGAGGTGGGGTATCTGATCACCGGGGTCAAGCAGATCGATCTCATCCGCGTCGGTGACACCGTCACGCACACTCGTAGGGAGACCGGCGAGGCGCTCCCCGGCTACCAGGAGCCGAAGCCGATGGTGTTCTCCGGTCTCTTCCCGACCGATGGAGATGACTTCGAGCGGCTTCGCGAGGCACTCGACAAGCTCCGGTTGAACGACTCGTCGCTCGTTTTCCAGGCAGAGACGAGTCGAGCCCTCGGGTTCGGTTTCCGCGTGGGATTCCTCGGACTCCTTCACATGGAGATCGTTCGAGAACGCCTCGAACGCGAGTACGACCTCGAACTCGTGGCGACGGCACCATCCGTTGCCTACCGCGCGAATCTCACGACCGGTGAGCAGGTCCCGGTCCGGAGCCCACAGGATCTCCCGGATGCAGCGGGACTCGCGTCCATCGAGGAACCGTACGTCAAGGTGATGATCATCACCCCGTCTGAGTTCATCGGGACCGTGATGGAACTGGTCCAGCAGCGGCGCGGCGAGATGGGAGAGATGACGTACCTGTCGCCTGAGCGTGCCGAACTGCACTACCGGATGCCCCTGGCAGAGATCGTGTTCGACTTCTTCGACCAACTCAAGACCGGGACTCGCGGGTATGCGTCGCTCGACTACGAACCAGACGACTACCGGGTATCGGACCTCGTGAGAGTGAACATCCTGCTCAACGGACTTCCGGTGGACGCGTTCTCCACGATCGTGCACCGTGACAAGGCCTACACGTATGGCAAAGCGATGGTCGGGCGGCTCAGAGAGCTGATCCCGCGCCAGCTCTTCGATGTCCCGATACAGGCGGCGATCGGTACTCGCATCATCTCGCGCGAGACGATCAAAGCCAGACGGAAGGACGTCACGGCCAAGTGCTACGGCGGCGACATCACCCGCAAGCGCAAACTCCTCGAGCGCCAGAAAGAGGGGAAACGCCGGATGAAGATGGTCGGCCAGGTGGAAGTGCCGCAGGAGGCGTTCGTGGCAGCGTTGAAGCTGGAAACGTAGATCAGTAGATCAGTAGATCAGTAGATCAGTAGATCAGTAGAGCAGGCATGAGCCATGAGTCCTGAGCCCGAATCCGGAATACCTGATACTCAGTACTCAGTACTCAGTACTCAGTACGGCGACGAGTCGCCCGACTCTCCGGTCCTTGCGGAAGCGGCCCGCTCCTGGCGATCTGCGTACGTCCATATTCCGTTCTGTGCTCGGCGGTGTCCTTACTGCGACTTCGCTGTGGTTGCCGCCGATGAGGCCGGCGGGATGGATACAAGGAGGTATGTCGATGCTCTGGTCGCGGAGATCGACATGGAACCCGATCCGTCCGAGCTACATGCGGTCAACCTCGGCGGCGGGACGCCGACCCGGCTCCGCCCCGTTGACCTCGCCCGGATCATCGACTCCCTCGACCACCGGTTCGGGATCGCCGACGACGCCGAGATCAGCATCGAAGCGAACCCCGAGGACTGGACGCCCGCGTTCGCCCGGGACCTGCGCCGAATCGGATTCGACCGGGTGTCGTTCGGGATCCAATCCTTCGATCCCGCGGTCTTGGAGGCGCTCGGACGGACCCACTCGCCCCGGGAGGCAGAACAGGCGATCGAAGCGGCGCGATCCGCCGACTTCTCCAACGTCAATATCGACCTCATATACGGAACACCCGGGGAGACCGACGAATCGTGGCGACGATCGGTCGACCGAGCAATCGAACTCGATCCCGAACATCTCTCCTCCTACGCCCTCACCGTCGAGGGAGGCACGGCGCTGAGTCGAGCCGTGCTTGCAGGTGCGCCTGCACCAGATCCGGACCAGCAGGCCGACCGGTACGAGCATGTCGATGAGGCGGCGCGCTCGGCGGGACTCGTTCGATACGAAGTCTCGAACTGGGCCCGGCCCGGGCACATCTGCCGGTACAACCTCTCAACCTGGATGATGGGTGAATTCTCAGCCTTCGGCACCGGAACCCACGACCACCGCGGTGGCGTACGGGCACGCAACATCCGCCGCCTCGACGCATATCTCGATCGGGTCGAGATGGGTGCTCGTCCGCGATCGGGGAGCGAGTGCCTCGACGAGTTCGATTCCGAGCGTGAGCGGTTCATGGTGGGTCTCCGGCTCGCGGCGGGTGTCCGACCGGGATCGATCGGTGGCCCGTTCGTGGCCTCGGACGAGGGTCGCCGACTCGTCGACGCCGGCGTTATCGGCGCTCGCGGCGGTCGAGTCGTTGTCCTCAAGCCGCTGTTGACGGATCTCGTTGCCAGATCTGTTCTGTCAGTCTCGCCCGCCGACTGCTAACTTTCACGGATGCTCGACGATCGCAAAGCTCACGTTCTCCAGGCGCTGGTAGAGGAGTACATCCGCACCGGCGAACCGGTGAGTTCCCAGGTGATCCTCGAACGAAGTGCTCTCGACGTGTCGTCCGCGACGATACGCAACGAGGTGGCGCGTCTCGAGTCGTACGGGTTCGTAGCCCAACCGCACACGTCGTCGGGCCGGATTCCCACCCACCAGGGCTACCGATACTACGTCGACCACTGCTCTCCGGCGCGCTTGCGGTCGGCAACCCACGACCGGATCCGCTTGTTCTTTGCCGACGTGCACAGCGAGGTGTCGCGTCTGCTGAAGGAGACTTCCGGCCTGGTCGCGGACATCACTCACCTTCCTGCAGTCGTCATCGGTCCACAGGCCGAGGTGGATCGGATCCACGCTGTGCACCTTGTCCGCCTGGGCGCTTCTGCGGTCCTGGTCGTCACGATCGCAGAGACCGGTCAGGTGGCTCAGCACGTCGTCACGCTCGGTTTCGAACCGACGGACGAGCAGATCGACGAAGCGGAGCGAGTCCTCGAGCGTGTGTACGCAGGCCGGGATCTCGACGAAGCGAACGGTGATCAGCGCTTGAAGAGCGGTGACCTTCCGGACCTGGTTCGGCGGATCATCGACCCGGTGCACCACGAGATCCAACGAGTCGAGGAGGGAGCGGCACCGCAGCTCTTCATCGGCGGAACGAGCCAACTTGCCGGTCTTTGGGCTGATCTGGCGATCGTGCATCACATGCTCGATCTGCTCGATCGGGACAGCGATCTTCAGGCCATCCTCGGGGAATCGACCGAAGGTACGAGCGTTCGCATCGGCGAAGAGATCGGCGACACCCTTGATCTCGCCGTCGTCAGCACGTCGTTCGGGTCTCGCAGATCCGGACGCGTGGGAGTGATCGGTCCCATGCGAATGGACTATCGCCGCACGATCCGGGTGGTCGAGGAGATCGGCGAGAACCTCGAAGAAAGCTTTGGAGCGGAGCGGTGAAGGACTACTACGAGGTTCTCGGTGTCGATCGTGACGCGACGCCCGAGCAGATCAAGAAGGCGTTCCGGCAGCTCGCACGAGACACACATCCCGACGCCAACCCGGACGATCCCGGGGCCGAGGCTCGCTTCCGGGAGATCGCCGAGGCCTACGAAGTTCTATCCGATCCTCAGCGCAAGGCCGGCTACGACCGCGGCGAGGTCTACGGCGGTGGGGACCTGTTCTCGCAGTTCGGCGGTCTCGACGAGATACTCCAGCAGTTCTTCGGTGGCGGATTCGGCGGGTTCGGCGGCGGTGGGCGCCGTGCCGGGCCTCGTCGCGGGAACGATGTCGGTTCGACGGTCTCCCTCACTCTCGCAGACGCCGCCGTCGGTGCGAGTCGTGAGATCGAGTTCCGCGCACCCGGCAGGTGCGATCGGTGTGATGGTGTAGGGGCGGAACCCGGTCACGATCCCGTCACGTGCTCGACATGTCGTGGAGCCGGAAGCGTCCAGGTCGCCCGCGACTCGTTCCTTGGGCGGATCATGACGGTTGCGCCGTGCTCCCAGTGCGGTGGAAAGGGACAGACGATCGATCACCCGTGTACGCAGTGTGAGGGCGGCGGCCTTGTGACGGTGGATCGAACGGTCACGGTCGATATTCCTCCCGGAGTTGAAGACGGAACCCGGCTCCGGATGTCCGGGCAGGGTGGGGATGGGGAGCGAGGCGCACCAGCAGGCGACGTCTACGTGGAGATCGGCATCGAGTCGGACGAGCGCTTCGACCGGATCGGCGACGAACTCCATCACCGCGTCGACATCGGGATCAGCGAAGCCGTCTTCGGTGTGAAGATCGAGGTTCCGGTTATCGACGGCGATCCGGAGAGCATCGACCTTCCCGCCGGAACACAACCCGAGACCGTGTACCGCCTCGCGAAGAAGGGGATGCCCAGGCTGCGTCGACGCGGTCGCGGTGACATGTTCGTTCACATCGGTGTGGCGATTCCCGCCGACCTGACCGATGAGCAGGAAGAGACGCTCCGGACCTACGCCGAACTGCGCGATGAACAGCCTGCGAAGCGCAAACGCGGTCTCTTCAAGCGCTAGCGATCTGCCGCCGATATGGCGACGTGGCCGAAACCCACCGTTCTTGCGTAACTATCGGAGGAAACCGCCCTCCACTATCTACGCAAGAACGATTCTCCGGATTTGGTCTTGCGGGGTACCGGCCCGGGAGCGTAGACTCCCTACTGAGAGCGGTTAGAACAGCGCTCTGGGTATCAGGGAGGAATCGATGATCTCGTACAACGAGCGAGTGGGCGAGCGACTCCGATCGATCCGACGCCAGCGTGGATTCTCACTCCAGGACGTGCAGCACGATTCGGGCGGGGAGTTCAAAGCGGCCGTACTCGGGGCCTATGAGCGGGGCGAGCGAAGCATTTCGGTCCCGCGACTGCACCGCCTCGCAGTGCGCTACGGAGTGCCGATCGTTCAACTCCTGCCTCCGGAATCGGCACCGGCGACCGCCAAACTGAGCGGCGACAAGGTGACGATCGATCTCAGTCGCCTTGACCGTCTGGATGGTCCCGTTGGAGAGATCCTGGAACGGTTCCTCGCTTCGATCCAGGTCGAACGACAGGACTTCAACGGGAAGGTTCTCACGGTTCGGGCCGACGACGTGCGTCTCCTCGCCCGACTCATCGGGGACGGAGACACGTTCTCCGAGCGACTCGACGAAGTTCGCGTTGCGAAACGCCCCTGATCCCGGCTCGAAGCCGCCCCGCGGCTCGCAGCGCCAACCGCGGATCGCGCGATGCGGCTGTCAACGGATTTACGGATGCGGCCGATATACTCGTCATCACCCGATGGGCCCTGCTTCCGCATCCAAGTTCTCAGTCTGTGAAGGGCTTCTCCTGTGACCAGCACAACCACAAGCGACGTTCGTGTTCGTGTGCCGAGCAACCACCTCATGGTCGAGTTGCTGGGTGAGCGCGACGCGCACTTGCGGCGGGTGGAGGAAGCCTTCCCCCTGGCCCTGATCGTCGCTCGGGGCAACGAGATCAACATCAGCGGACCAGACCACCAGGCCGATGCGGCGGGGACCGTTCTCGACGAGCTTCTGATCGTGGTGCAGGAGGGTCAGCAACTCGATGCCGATCGGGTCGCGCGCGTCATCGATCTCGTGCAAAGAGACGTGCCGAGTCCCTCCGGTATCTTCGCCGAGTCGATCGCCGTTGGCCGTGGCCGACACGTGAGGCCGAAGACGTTCGGCCAGAAGCGCTATGTCGATGCGATCCGCGACAACACGCTCGTATTCGCCATCGGTCCGGCGGGAACCGGCAAGACCTACCTCGCGATGGCCTGTGCCATCGAATCGCTCGTGTCCGGAGCCGTGAAGAGGATCATCCTGAGCCGGCCGGCCGTGGAGGCGGGAGAGCGGCTCGGTTTCCTCCCGGGCGATCTTGCAGCGAAGGTCGATCCGTATCTGAGGCCCCTTTACGACGCCATGTACGAGATGCTCGGGCCGGAAGAGACCGGTCGTTTGATGGAGCGTGGAACCATCGAGATCGCTCCTCTCGCCTACATGAGAGGCCGGACGCTCAACGACGCATTCGTCGTTCTCGACGAGGCACAGAACACCACTCCGGAACAGATGAAGATGTTCCTGACCCGGCTCGGATTCAACTCGAAGATGCTCGTGACGGGGGACATCACACAGGTCGATCTGGCCGCCGGCAGGGGGTCCGGCCTGAAGACGGTCGCCGGCATTCTTGCGGGGATCGACGGTATCGCGTTCGAAGAACTGACCGCGGATGACGTCGTGCGGCACCGGATCGTCGCGGCCATCGTCGAGGCATACCGCCGCTTCGAGGAGAAGCGATCGTGACGTTCAACCGTACGGCGCTCCTCAACGCGGGGATCCTGGCGATCACCATGCTTCTGGTGTCGCTCATCCTCGTGGTCGGCACGGACACCGGCGCCGAGGCGCCACCCGAAGAACTCGCGATCGGACAACCATCGCCGGAGACGTTCATCGCCAACAGGTCGACGGATCCGATCGTCGATGAGGACGCGACCGAGGAGGAGCGTCAGAAGGCACGCAACTCCGTCAGCACGAAGTACCGGAACGACAACGAAGCGACGCTGACCGTGATTCGCGAGGTGAACTCGTTCTTCACCGATCTCCGGGACGTTGCGATCGACGAGTCGTTGATCCCCGAGGAGGAGGAGACGACGACGTCGACGACCGTCGAAACGACGACCAGTTCGACCGTGGCCGGGGAGACGACGAGTTCAACGAGTTCGACGACCACCACGACGACCGAGCCGCCACCAACGACGACCACCACGCTTCCACGACGATCCCTCGATGAGCAAGAGGTGATGATGGGCGTGCGACACCCCACGCTTGCCCTGGCGATTTCGCCCTTCGTCACCCTCTACAACAGCGATCTCGACCGCATCGCCGACGGAGAGGACTCCGTTTTTCCCGAGGTCGAGAAGGAGAGCCTCGAGATCGTCAACGAGGAGCTGAAGCGGGGTATCAAGCCGTCCGATCTGACCGAGCGCCAGGATCTCTACCTCAATCCCTTGACCCGTCCGGCGATCTTCGTCATCGGACTGCCGATCGAAGAGCAGTCGATGGCACGCGAGGCGATAGCGCAGCTCGTAGGGTTCAGTCTCCAGGCGAACCTCCGCATCGATGATGAGGCAACCGTCGCCGAGCGCGACGCCGCAGCAGCGGCTGTTGAGCCGGTGACGATCACATATCGCAACGGTGACACGATCGTCGAGGAGGGCCAGTCGATCACGAGCATCGAGTTCGACGCGATCCAGCAGCTTGGTCTCTACGAGGCCGAGGTGATCGGCGGGACGTCCCGTGCGGCGATGGCTCTGTTCGGCATTCTTGCCGTGCTGTTGGCGGCGTTCTTCCTTTGGAGGATCGCTCCGGCACAGTGGTCGGAGCCGCGTCACATGGCGCTGCTGGGGATCCTGTTGGTGCTGGCTGCTTTGATGTCGCGTCTCCCTGCGATCATCGCGGTGGACAATCGAGCGCTCGGCTATCTACTCCCAGCGGCGGCGATCGGTTTCCTCGCCGCGATCCTGTTCGATCCGCGTACGGCCGTTGTGCTGGCTATACCGATGGCAGGATTCACGGCGTTGTCAACGGGCGACCTGGCGTTCACGGTTTATGCCGGGATCGCGACCGTGGTGCCCGTCGCGTTCGTCTCCAGGGTCTCGTCGCGACGCCAGCTCCGTGTTGCCGTGTTGCTGTCGGCGATCACCGTCGCCCCCGTTGCCGCGAGCCTCGAGTGGGTGTTCGGAGACGGAAGCATCGCCATGTCGGCCGTGTGGGCGTTCGCCGGTGCCGTGATCGCCGGACTCATCTCTCTCGGTCTCGTCTCGTTCCTCGAGAGCGCGTTCGGTATCACCACAGCACTCGGCCTTCTCGATCTGCTCGACCGCAACCACCCGGCCCTGCGTCTCATCGAGGAGCAGGCGCCCGGGACGTTCAACCATTCGATGCTCGTCGGAGCACTCGCAGGCCGCGCCGCTCGGGCGATCGACGCCGATCCTCTGCTCGCACAGGCTGCGGCCTGGTACCACGATCTCGGAAAGGTCGCGCTCCCGCAGTACTTCGTTGAGAACCAATTCGGGGTGTCCAATCCGCACGACACGCTTCCGCCCGAGGAGTCTGCACAGATCATCCGTTCCCACGTTACCGAGGGGCTGAAGCTCGCGAAGCGCTACCGGCTCCCGGGAGACGTGACCGACGGGATCCGCATGCACCACGGAACGAGTCTGATGCGCTATTTCTACCACCGCGCCCTCGAGATCGACCCGGATGTCGATCCGGCACTCTTCCGACACCACGGCGTCAAGCCGAGGCAGAAAGAGATGGCGATCGTCATGATCTCCGACGCGACCGAAGCCGCCGCCCGCGCCTACGCCCACAACGAGGACCCGACCGCGGACGGTCTCAAGAACGTGGTCGAGATGGTGGTTACCGAGAAGGTCGATGACGGCCAGCTCGATGAATCGCAGCTGACGTTTGGGGACCTCACGAGGATCAAGGCCGAGCTCGTACGGGCCCTGATGGGCTACTACCACGCTCGTGTTCCGTACCCGGGTTTCCCCGGTCCGCAGGTCGTCGACGGCGCGGTCACTCCCGCGTTGCCGGCGACGAACGGCGCAGAAGCCGGGACGAGCACCGTGAGCGAAGTCGACGATGATGATGGCGACGGTGATCCGTCCGACGAGGGGGATGGGTGAACGTCCTCTTCGCCGATGAACAGGACGAGCCGATCGTCACCGACGAGTGGCTCAGGCTTGCCGAACTCGTTCTCGAAGAGGAAGGCCTCGATTCGGAGACCGGAGTTTCCCTCGTGCTGATCGACGAAGCCGAGATGGCGCAACTCAACGAGACACACATGGGGAAGCACGGTCCTACCGATGTCCTCTCGTTTCCGATCGAATCCGCCGTTCCGGGTGTGCCGCCAACGCGCTCTCCCGGTGGTCCGCCGCTCGAACTGGGCGACGTGTTCATCGCACCGTCGGTCGTACGCGGCAACGCCGAGCGACACGGAACGCCGTTCGAGGATGAACTCTCATTGATGGTCGTCCACGGCCTGCTGCATCTCCTGGGTTGGGATCACGAAGCCGAGGACGAAGCAGTCCGGATGGAGGCTCGAGAGAGCGAACTGATGGCCCGCGTCGGTAGGGTGAGACCGTGATCGCCACAGCGTTCGCCTTTTCCGCGGTGCTTGTCTTCCTCACAGCGCTACTGCGCGCCGCCGGAGCGACGCTGGTGCGAACACCGCGAGCCGATGCACTCCACGACGCGGGGGAGGGGAATGCCAGAGCGCAAGTGGTGGCCGATCTTCTCGATGAACGGCAGAGGATCCAGCCTGCGCTCGGCACGGTCGTCACGACGCTGCTGATCCTGGCGGTGATCCCCGCGAGCTGGGCGATGGAACGGCTTCATTCTGAATGGGATCTATCGGGCTGGACCCTTGCTCTCGCGTTCATCGCGATGACGTTGCTGATCGTCTTGCTTTCCGATCTCATCCCGCGAACGATCGGTCGATCCCGCTCCCGGTCGTTCGCCTACCGGTTCTCGCGCATCCTCAGGATCGCGATACGGATCGGCGACGCGGCCAACGATCTCGTATCGGATGACGAGGAAGATGAAGATGACGAAGAGGAAGATGACGACCGAGAGGAGCGCGAACTCATCTCGTCGATCATCGAGTTCGGAGACACGATCGTGCGCGAGGTCATGGTTCCGCGCACCGACATGGTGACCCTTCCTGCCTCCGCATCGTCCGACGATGCGGTCGACCTCGTTCTGGAGGAAGGCCGGTCGAGGATCCCCCTCACCGGCGAGAACGTCGACGACATCGTGGGCCTGCTCTACGCCAGGGATCTCCTCACCCTCTACGACGAAGAGGCGCCGGCGCGTCCGGCGCGCGACCTCGCCCACGAGGCCTACTTCGTGCCGGAGACCAAGGCGATCTCGGAACTGCTTCGCGAGATGCAAGCGAAACAGAAGCACATCGCCATCGTCGTCGACGAGTTCGGTGGCACCGCAGGTGTCGTCACGATCGAGGATCTCATCGAGGAGATCGTGGGCGAGATCGTCGACGAGTACGACGACGAGGAACCCATGATGGTGCCGCTCGAATCGGGCGGCTATCTGGTCGACGCCCGTCTTGATGTTGACGACCTGGCCGACGCCCTGGACGTCGAGTTCCCCGACGAGGAGTGGGACACCGTCGGCGGCCTCGTCCTTGACCTCGCCGGGCGCGTCCCGCAGATCGGGGAATCGTTCGAGTACGAGGGTGTGATCCTTACGGCGGAGGAAGTGCAGGGGCGTCGGGTGGCCAGGGTACGGGCGGCGAAACGATGACTCGTTCGGGTTTCATCTCGGTCGTTGGCAGGCCCAATGTGGGCAAGTCGACGCTGGTCAACGCACTCGTGGGGGAGAAGGTGGCGATCACATCACCGCGACCCCAGACGACCCGCAACACCATCCGAGGCGTCGCGACGAACGGTGACGTCCAGTTGGTCCTCGTCGATACCCCGGGCCTACACAAGCCTCGCAATGTCCTCGGTGAACGTCTGAACAAGCTCGTATACGGATCCATCGCCGAAGCGGATGCGGTTCTGTTCGTGCTGGACGCAGAACAGCCCATCGGTCCCGGAGATCGGTTGATCGCCGAGCGTCTCACCGAATCGGGCGCCCCGGTCGTGGTGGTCGTGAACAAGATCGACCGGGCATCAAATGAAGAAGTTCTCGCTCAGCTGGTCCGGGCGGGGGAGTGGAATTTCTCTGCCTACGTGCCGATCTCCGCGCTGAAGGGGGACGGTCTCGAGCCGCTCCGTGACGAACTCGAGGGACTCATGGCTGAGGGTCCGTTCTTCTTTCCCCCTGACATGCACAGCGACCAGCCCGACCGGCTCCTCGCTGCGGAACTCGTTCGCGAGAAGTACCTGTCGCGCCTTCGCGAGGAGTTGCCGCACTCTCTCGCGGTCGTGGTCGATGACATCGAGGAGCGGGACAACGGTGTGCTGTACATCCCCGCATCGGTCTACATCGAGCGCCCGTCCCAGAAGGGCATGGTCATCGGCAAAGGCGGCGAGTTGATCAAGGCCGTCGGTGCCGAAGCCAGGGCAGAACTCGAACTCCTCTTCGGTGTCCCCGTCTTCCTCGACCTCCGAGTCAAGGTAGAGAAGGACTGGCAGCGGAAAGAAGACACACTGAACCGGATGGGGTTCTGACCCGGCTCCGCCGGGTGTAGTCCGTATTCCGTAGTCCGTACTCCGTACTCCGTACGGACAGAGACCTCACGATGGCCGACCAACGACCCCGGTCTGTCTGGATACGGACTACGGAGTACGCTCCCTCCCATGGCTCTCTACAACGATCAGGGGATCGTGCTTCGGTCCTATTCGTTCGGCGAGGCCGACAAGATCATCATCTTGCTGAGCCCGAATCGCGGCAAGCTGCGGACCGTGGCCAAGGGCGTTCGGAAGACGAAGAGCCGGTTCGGCGGTCGTCTCGAGACGCTCACCCACGTCGATCTGGTGCTCTACGAGGGGAAGAACCTGGACATGATCACTCAGGTCTCGATCATCGAGGCCTTTCCATCCCTGCGTGAGGATCTCGATCGGGTCGTCGCCGCCGGGACGATGATCGAGATCGCAGACGTCGTGGCCCAGGAGGGCGAACCGGCCCGACGGCTGTTCCTCTTGCTTCATCGCGGTCTCCGCGCCCTCGACGAAGCCGACCCGCATCCCGATCTGGTCACCGCCTACCTCCTGAAGGCTGCGGCGATCGTCGGCGTGGCTCCCGCGCTCGAGCACTGTGCCGGGTGCGGTGCCAGAGAAGGTCTGACCCGCTTCAGCTTCGCGGCCGGAGGCGTGCTCTGCGATCGGTGCCGGACGCCCGGGTCATACGCTCTGAGGGCCGGTCTGATCGAGTATCTAGCGGTGCTGGCCGGCTCCGACCTCTCCGCACTTCCCGATCCCGACCCGTCGATGAGTCGCGAAGCGATGGGGGTAACACGCCGATTCATGGAGTACCACCTCGAACGGAAGCTCGATTCAATGGCCTTGATCGATGTCTGAACCGGCAGTCCCTCTCGATCCGGAGCGGATCCCGCGCCATGTCGCGATCATCATGGACGGCAACGGGAGGTGGGCGAACGCCCGCGGTCTCCACCGAACCGCAGGGCACGCGCGGGGCGAACCGGCCCTGTTCGATGTGGTCCACGGTGCGCTGGATCTCGGAATCGAATGGCTCACCGTCTACACGTTCTCCACGGAGAACTGGGGGCGGGATCCCGACGAGGTCGCATTCCTCATGGAGTTCAACGTCGACCTGCTGGAGCGCCGGAGGGACGAACTCGACGAACTGGGAGTCAGGGTCATCTTCATCGGCGACCACGACGACGAGCGCATCCCGCCGGCGGTGCTCGATCGGATGCGCATCGCCGAGCAACAGACCGCTGGGAACGCCCGGCTCAACATGGTGTACGCCTTCAACTATGGAGGCAGAATGGAGATCGCCGAAGCGGCCCGGCGGATCGCCGAGGAAGCCGCGGCCGGAACTCTCAACCCAGCGGACATCGACGTGGACACGGTGGCCCGGCGCCTCTACCTCCCCGAGATGCCGGACCCCGACCTGCTCATCCGAACGTCGGGGGAGCAGCGCATCTCGAACTACCTCCTCTGGCAGGTCGCATACTCAGAACTGGTGTTCACCCCGGTCCTGTGGCCCGACTTCGATCGGCACGAACTGGCCAACTGTGTCGCCGAGTACCAGGCCCGCGAGCGGAGGTACGGAGGGGCGATCGACGGGATATTCGACGACGCCCCCGCTCCTCTTCCTCCCCCTCAGGGGGAGGTGCCGACGAAGGAGGCGGAGGGGGTCGAGGATTCCAGGTGACGGGAACCGCCTGACCCCTCCCGTCAACGCCCGGCGCCGCTGCCACCCTCCCCTGAGCCTGAATCCACGGTTTGTGGTCGGGTTCACTGGCGGGATCTCATGGTGGGGCCGGGATTCGAGGTGCCGGCAGTGATCACGATCTGGATGAAGGTGCGAGCGGGGCTCTCTGACATTCTCCACCACGCAGCCTGAATCCACGGCTTGTGAGTGGGTTGATTGGCGGGATCTCATGGTGGGGCCGGGATTCGAGGGTTTGGCGCTGTTCACGATCTGGGTGAAGGTGCGAGCGGCGCTCTCT
>JAUXCV010000416.1 GCA_030618675.1 Acidimicrobiia bacterium
AGGACCGACGTGATGATGCTCGCCCACATGATCCCTGGTGAGCGCATCCAGTTGCTCAGCCTCCCCCGTGATCTCAAGGTCGACATCGAAGGTCACGGAACCAACCGTCTGAACGCAGCCTTCGTGTTCGGGGGACCGGACCTCCTCATCAAGACGGTGCAACAAGAGACCGGCATCCCGGTCCACCACTACGTCGAGATCGATTTCGGTGGATTCGCTCGGATCGTCGATTCTCTCGGCGGTGTGACGATCGATTTCCCCCAGGCGGCGCGTGACCAGAAGTCCAAATTCCAGGTTGAGGCCGGGACACACACACTCGACGGCGAGATGGCCGTCGCCTACGCCCGATCCCGCAGCTACCAGGTCTACGACGACGGATCGTGGAGCGGAACCGGCGGCGGTGACATCGCCCGGACCCAGCGCCAGCAGGACATCATGGTGCAACTCTTCAACCAGGTTGCCTCTCCATCGAGCGCCTTCAACCTCCCCACGTTCCTTCCGTCGTTCGCCGACAACATCACCGCCGACGAGGGGTTGAGCCTTGCGCTGATGACCGACCTCGGTCGATCGGCCCTGGGTCTGCGGTCCTCGAACATCGACCGGGTCACACTCCCGGTCGAGAGCTACAAGGGCAGCGACGGTCGCTCCTACGTGGTCCCGACCGATGAAGCACCGGCAGTGATCGCGGCCTTCAAGGCCGGCGATCCCTACCCTTAGTCGGGCCGACGACACCGACCCCCGTCGTTTGTGTCTAGGACCATGACAGTCAGTGTTCTAGACACAAACGACTGGTCAGAGGCCGAGTTCGTCGATCAGATCGACCATGGTCGGCGTGAGACGCATGGCCCGAACCTCGTCCACCGGCACCCAACGCGCCTCAGCAGCGTCATCACCTGCCACGAGCTCTCCTCCGACCACGGTGGCTGCGAAGTCGACGACCGTGTAGTGGTACGCCGGCGGATCGGCTTCGTCGAGGATGTCGCCCACCCACACCGGATCACCAACCTCGATGATCAGACCGGTCTCCTCGAGGACCTCCCTGGCTGCTGCCGCACGCATCGTTTCGCCGCGCCGCTGGCGCCCACCGGGGACCGCCCAGTGATCGGCGTAGGCGCCTCGCGCCCGGCGGATGAGCAGCATCCGACCGTCAACGATGATCACGGCACCGGCGCCCGGGGTTGGATGGGATTCAGGCATGAGCCGAACGGTACCGTGACCGTACGGTCCGGAATCCCTAGACCGCGCCGACATCGGCGGTCTCGTTGGCCTTCCGATCGCGAATGCCAGCCGCTGCGTTCTTCACCGTCAGAACCGTGAAGAACAGCGCGATCGGGATGACAGCCATCGTCGCCGAACCGGACGTGTTCGCGTGATACGAGATGATCAGCCCGGCAACCACCGAGAACACCCCGATCAGCGCTGCCACACCCATCATCGCCGGAACCCGCCGGACGAGCAGAGCGGCGGTCGCCGGCGGCCCGACCAGCAAGCCGAACACGAGCAGCGTTCCAACCGTCTGGAACGAACCAACGATCGACAGAACGATGAGACCAAGCAGGAGCACGTGTGTCACGCGGGGGTGAAGCCCATAGAGTTCCGCCTTCTGTTCGTTGAACGACAGAACCAGGAAGTGCCGATAGAAGAGCACGGACGTTCCGATGGCGACCACAGTGATGACGGCCAGGACGATCAGGTCCGTTTGCGTGACGCCCAGCACATCGCCGAAGAGGATCGCCGTGAGGCTGCCGCTGTACGAGGCGGACTTCGAGATGAGGATGACGCCGAGGCCAAGCATTCCCACGAAGAGGAGTCCGATCCCTGTGTCCTCGGAGAACGTCGTCTGCCGGTGAACCAGGTTGATGCCCAAGATCATGACGAGGGCGGCGATCGCCGCACCGATCAGGGGATTGAACCCGATGAGGATGGCTAGGGCGATTCCCGGGATCACTCCGTGGACGAGGGCGTCGCCGAGGAAGGTCATCCCACGGATCACCACCCAGGTG
>JAUXCV010000172.1 GCA_030618675.1 Acidimicrobiia bacterium
CTCGCTGAGCGTTGTCCAGAACGTCGGCTACGGGGTCCGGTCGATCGGTTCGCTGCGTGCCGAGATCGGAGCCGATGCATTGTTCCGGTTCGGTGAGATCGGCCTCGGTGGTCGGCTCGCACGGCTGCATCTCGATGTTGGCCTCGTAGGACGGGGCTCGTCGGCGAACATCGTGGGCGCCTACTTCGGCGAGCAGAACCAGATTCTCGACTACCGATACTTCATGCGCCACGTCGGTACGAACACACGCTCGGACATGTTCCTCAAGGGAGCCGTCGAAGATGATGCACGGTCTGTGTTCACCGGGATGATCCGTATCGAGGAGTCCGGTCAACAGACCGAGGCCTACCAGACGAACCGTAACCTGATCCTGTCCGACGGAGCGTCGGCACAGTCCGTTCCGAACCTCGAGATCCTCGCCAACGACGTGAAGTGCGGTCACGGTTCGACCGTTGGACCGCTCGACGCTGAGCAGAAGTACTACCTCATGAGTCGCGGGCTTGGACCGGATCGTGCCGATCGACTCCAAGTACGGGGGTTCTTCGAGGAGGCGCTCGCGAAGCTGCCACACCCGGAACTTGCCACGCCGATCCGAACCTGGATCAACCGCAAGTACGAGGTCGCGCAGGCGGAAGGCAGAGTGTGATGGACATCAAGATCGCACCTCTTGTCGATTTGCCGGACGGCCGCGGTACCAGTGTCGAGATCGAGGGTGAGCGGATCGCCGTGTTCCGAATCGGCGACACGGTTCATGCCATCGGCGATCGGTGCAGCCACGCCGAAGCCTCGCTTGCAGAGGGCGACGTCTTCGATGGTGAGGTCGAGTGCCCACGACACGGTTCACCGTTCGATCTTGTGACCGGTGAACCCAGCTCGCTGCCGGCAACGACGGCGGTGCCCGTGTATCCGACGGCCGTGCGAGACGGTGTCGTCTATGTGACCATCGGAGGGGAGTCCTGATGTCGAACGCTCTCGAGATAACCAACCTCAGGGCCCGACTCGGTGACCTTGAGATTCTCAAAGGGATCGACGTCACCGTGCCGTTCGGTGAGGTCCATGCCCTGATGGGGCCGAACGGATCGGGGAAGTCCACGCTGACGCACGTTCTGATGGGGAACGATGCGTACGACGCGTCCGGGTCGGCCCTGGTCGGAGGCACAGAGATAATGGGTCTCCCTGTACACGAACGGGCGCGGACCGGTCTCTTCGAAGCGTTCCAGTACCCGACGGAGGTGCCGGGAGTGTCGCTCGACGATCTCATCGTTGAGATGACCGACGTTGCAACCGACCCGTCCGCGGCACGAACAAGATCGGAGGATGCGTCGCGACTTCTCGACATGGATCGTTTCATGGATCGGGCGATCAACGCGGGGTTGTCCGGCGGTGAGAAGAAGCGTTCCGAGATGTTCCAGCTCGCCGTTGCAGCGCCGAAGATCGCAATCCTGGATGAGATCGATTCCGGTCTCGACATCGATGCCGTTCGAGAGGTCGCAGCCATGGTCGAGACGCTCCGTAGTCCCTCACTCGGCGTGCTGATCATCACGCACTACAGCCGCATCCTCCGGTACATGAATCCCGATCGAGTGCATGTCATGATCGGCGGTCGGGTCGTCGAATCCGGTGGCCCCGAGATCGCCGAGCGCCTCGAGTCCGAGGGATACGCCGCCATCGCGTGAGTTCGATGCGCGGGGTGGGACGCGTTCGCTATCCGTTCGCGTACGGGCCGGCCCGGCGATCAACGCGTGGGTATGTTCAGTCGGGTCTTTCCATCTCGAAGTAGCCATCGGCGATGCGGGTGTATGCGTTGCCCGCCATTCTCCCGACTGCCCGGAGACCGATGGGGTCGATCCTTCCGCCGTCGAGCAGATCACTGCGAACGTGGACACGAACAACTTCACCGAACACCACGGTATTCGTTGGTGGATCAGCGAGTTCGACAACGTGGGTGACGTGGCATTCGAGGCTTGCCGGTGCCTCGACAACCAGGGGAGCGGCGACGACATCGCCGGGTCGGGCGGTGAGGTTCGCAACGGCGAACTCGTCGACGTCCGGCGGGTACTCGCCCGATGTCAGATTCATCGCCTCAGCCAGGGACTCGTCGACGATGCTGATCGTGAACTCGCGGCTTGCGATGACGTTCGCAAGCGTGTCTTTGCGCGTTCCTGTTCTGCGACCGGGGGAGAACAGAACGGTTGGCGGCGTTCCGGCGACGACCGTGAAGAACGAGAACGGTGCAAGATTCCGACGGTTGTCCGGTCCCAGAGTACCGACCCAGCCGATTGGTCTTGGCACGATCAGTCCGGTGAGGAGCTTGTACCGATCGATCCCTTCGAGTTCGCTTGGAACGAACGTGGTGGTGTCGCTGGGGGGCATGCGGGCACGTTAGCGGCACCATCCACTCCGCGGCGATGAACCCGTTCCATTCCGTAGACTGTGGACCATGAACTGGTTCTCCGATGCCGACGACGCGCGACGCTACATCGCTGAGATCTCGCGTATCTGGGCGGTCTGGCTCATCGGTCTTGCGGCTCTTTTCGCTGTCACCAACTGGTGGGTTCTGCTTGCCGGGGTCGGCGTTCTCTCCGTGCTCGTGTGGCTCATCCAGCCGATCCAGCGACGGGCCAACGGAATCGACGATCCGGGAGAGTTCGTAGAGGGAACTGGGGGTCGCTTCAGTGGATCCCGCACCCGGGGTGAGATGGCGCTTCGCGTGCTCATGTACGGCGAGGCACCGCTGACCGAAGCGATCGAGGAATTCGGTGTGTGGAGGGGATGGATCTGGGTTCGGCGTTTCGTGATCGCAGCAACCGCACTCGCATTCGCCGTCGTGCTTCTCGATATCTTCAAGGGGCCACAGTGACCACGGTCACTGATCAGACGGAAGGCATCGCCCGCCTGACGTCCATGATCGCAACCGCGAAACGACTCCTGGTGTTCACCGGTGCAGGGATCTCGACGGCCAGTGGCATCCCCGACTACCGGGGCCCCGAGGGCGTGTGGAACACGAGACGACCTGTCTTCTACGACCAGTTCATGACGGAGCACGATGCCAGGGTCGAGTACTGGAAGCAGAAGGCCGAGGACCATGAAGCCTTCGGCGCCGCTCGGCCGAATGCGGTGCACCGCGCGATCGCTGAACTCCAGCGAGCGGACCGGATCGAACTCGTCGTGACACAGAATGTCGATGGACTGCATCGGGTGGCCGGGACGGCCTCAAACCTCCTCGTCGAGATCCACGGCACGAATTCGCTGGTCGAGTGTCAGGCGTGTGGCGCTCGGTCCGAACCGGGCGGGCACTTCTCGTCGTTCCAACAGACCGGCGAACCGCCCATCTGCGACTGCGGTGGCTACCTCAAGCCGGCGACGATCTCGTTCGGCCAGCAGCTACGATCCGTCGACCTCGCCAGAGCCTTCGAAGCGGCGAAGCGTGCTGACGTGGTGATAGCTCTCGGATCGACGCTCTCGGTGACCCCGGCCGCCGACATCCCCCTCGAGGCTGCTCGTCACGGGGCTGCGTACGCCGTTGTCAATCGCGGTGCTACCGAACACGATCGATCGCCCTTCGTCACCCTCCGCATCGAAGGCGATGTCGGGATGATCTTTCCGGCCGCGGTCACGCGAGCCCTCGAGCACTGAATCCTTCCGATCTCCTCTGGCTAGACCCACTCTCGCGAAGGTATCCTGAACCGGTATTCCCCTACGAAGGAGCTCGCATGCGGATCGAACGTGACTCGATGGGTGAGGTCTCTGTCCCCGACGACGCCTACTACGGGGCATCGACCCAGCGGGCCGTCGACAACTTCCCGATCTCCGATCTGCGCTTCGGGCGCCGTTTCGTCTGGGCGCTGGGCCTCATCAAGGGCTCGGCCGCCGAGATGAATCAGTCCATGGGAATCGTCGACGGCGAGAAGGCTGGTGCCATCGTTGCCGCCGCAGAAGAGCTCATGGACGGCAAGTTCGACGACCAGTTCGTCGTCGACATCTTCCAGACCGGTTCGGGGACCTCGACGAACATGAACGCCAACGAGGTACTGGCGAATCGCGCGACTGAGATCCTTGGCGGCGAGTTCGGCTCGAAGCTCGTGCACCCGAACGATCATGTGAACGCCGGCCAGTCATCCAACGATGTGATTCCGACGGCGATGCACGTTGCAGCGGTCGCGGCGATGGAGGAGGATCTGCTCCCTGCGCTGCGGAATCTCAAGGTCGGTCTCGATGCCAAGGCGATCGAGTTCGACGACGTGCTCAAGTCCGGGCGCACGCATCTCCAGGACGCCACGCCGGTTCGTCTCGGTCAGGAGTTCGCCGGCTATGCGGCCCAGATCGACAAGGCCGTCGGTCGAATCGAGACGGTGCTCCCCGAACTGCGCGAACTGGCGCTCGGTGGAACCGCGGTCGGCACCGGGATCAACGCTCCTGCGGGTTTCGCCGCGGGAACGATCGAGATCATGAGCCGGCGATCGGGCTACGCGTTCGTCGAGGCCGGGAATCACTTCGAGGCGCAGGCGGCGAAGGATGC
>JAUXCV010000207.1 GCA_030618675.1 Acidimicrobiia bacterium
CGAGAGCATTCCGCAGAAGATCGTGCAAGCAGGAATCGATCGCGGCGAGGCGGACGCCTATGCCGTGCGCCACGCCGACGGCTGGGTGACAACGAGCTGGCGCGCCTACGCAGAAGAGATCAAGGCAGCCGCCCGCGGCCTCATGGCTCTCGGCGTCGAGGCGGGATCACCGGTCGCGATTCTCGGTGCCAACAGTCCCGACTGGGTGATCTTCGACGTCGCGGCGATGGCCGTCGGAGCGATGCCGGCGGGGATCTATCCCACGAGCACGCCCGACGAGTGCGCGTACGTCCTCGAACACTCGAGTTCTCCGGTCGTGCTCGTCCAGAACGAGGAGCAACTCGAGAAGATCCTCGGAATCCGGGGTGATATCCCAACGCTCAACCACATCGTTCTCATGCGGGGCGCGTCCTCCGACGCCGAAGGTGTGCTGACGTGGGATGAGTTCATCGAGCAGGGTGTCGGTGTGCAGGGCAATGGAGTTGAGGACCGGCTCGCAGCACTCGGACCTCGAGACGGAGCCACTCTTATCTACACGTCCGGCACGACGGGCCGACCGAAGGCCGTCGTGCTCCCGCATGAGGCGCTCGTCTCGACCGCGGAAGCGATCAAGTCGTTCATCGACGTCGGCATGTCCGACATTGCGCTCTCCTACCTTCCGCTCTCGCACATCGCCGAGCAGATCGTCTCGATCCACACGCCGGCGGTGATGGGCCACACGATCTACTACGAGCCGGACATCTACCGACTCGCCGAGAGCCTCAAGGAGGTGCGGCCGACGGCGTTCTTCGCAGTGCCGCGAGTGTGGGAGAAGTTCTACGCCGCCGTCACCGAGAAGCTGGATGAAGCGAGCGGCGTGAAGGCGGCGATCGCCAATCGGGCCCTCACCGTCGGGCGTGAGCACACCGCTGCTCTGGACCGGGGCGAGCAGCCGGGGGGACTGCTCGGCGCCCAGTTCGGTCTCTTCGACAAGCTTGTCTACTCGAAGGCCAAGGAGGCGATGGGACTCGACCGGTGCCGGTTCATGTTCTCGTCTGCGGCGCCGCTGTCGCCGAAGATCGCCGAGTACTTCTCTGGCCTCGGCATGCAGATCCTCCAGCTGTACGGGCAGTCCGAGTGCACCGGCATCTGCGCCTTCAACGAACCGGATCGCAACCGGATCGGTTCGGTCGGACCAGCACTTCCTTGTGCCGAACTGAGCATCGCCGAGGATGGAGAGATCCTCACGCGTGGGCCAAGCGTGTTCCTGGGGTACCTCCACAATGACGAGGCGACCGCCGAGGCACTCGGCGAGGACGGGTGGCTCAAGACCGGTGACGTGGGTCACATCGATGATGATGGGTTCCTGTTCATCACCGACCGGAAGAAGGACATCATCATCACGGCGGGCGGTGAGAATGTGACACCATCACTCATCGAGGTTGCGCTGCAGACGAACTCCCTGATCGCGACCGTTGTCGTCATCGGCGACCAGCGGCCGTATCTGACGGCCCTCGTCTCCATCGACCCGGAGGCGGCTGAGGGGATGAGCGGTGAAGAGATCCGCGCGGTCGTTCAGGGCGCCGTGGACGATGTCAACGCCGAGAGCGCTCGCGTTCGCCAACTGAAGAAGTTCGCGATCCTCGACGAGCCGCTCTCGATCGAGCACGGGGAACTGACGCCGACCCTCAAGGTGAAACGCAAGGTCGTCCGCGAGCACTTTGCCGATGAGATCGAGGAGATGTACTCCTAGGGCTCAGCGCCTTGTTGTTCCGGCGTAGCCATCGGAAGCCCGCTTCCAAATGCTACGCAGGAACGGTGGGGTGGGTCGGATGGCGTAGCATCGCGTCATGATCACTACAGCACCATTCGGATCCTGGGAGTCGCCGATCGATGCGGCCGGCACCGTCGCCGGCATCGTCCGATTCTCCGACATCCAGTACGACGACGAAACTCTCTACTGGCTCGAGTTGCGCCCTTCGGAGGGCGGCAGAACGGTGCTCGTGCGTCGCCTGCCCGACGGGACGATCGGCGACGTGCTTCCCGACACCGCGAACGTTCGCACGATGGTCCACGAGTACGGGGGAGGGGCGTATCTCGCTAGCGATGGCGAGATCGTCTACTCGGAGTTCGCCGATCAGCGCATGTACCGGGCGGAGGGTGATGTGGCAATCCCGATCACACCTGAGCCGCCCCGTCCGATGGCGCTCCGCTACGGCGACGCCGTGCGTGCATCGAGCGGCTCTCTGATCTGTGTGAGAGAGACGCATCCGGAAGACGGCGAAGCGACGAACGAACTCGTCTTGATCGACCGCGACGGTCTAGCGACCGTGATCGCATCGGGCAGCGATTTCTACTCGTCACCCCGGATCTCGCCGGACGGAACAAGGCTCGCATGGATCGAGTGGAGCCATCCGAACATGCCGTGGGACGGAACCCGGCTCGTCGTCGCCGACCTGGAGGATCCGGTCGATCGGACCGTGGTCGCCGGTGGACCGGACGAGTCGATCGTTCAGCCGGAGTGGACGTGGGATGGGGCGCTCGTCTTTGTCTCCGATCGGACGGGCTGGTGGAACCTCTACCGGTTCGACGGGGAGTCGACGACCCCGATCCTCGAGGTGGACGCTGAGTTCGCCGGCCCGGCATGGGTCTTCGGCATGTCCTGGTACGGGTTCCTCTCCGGGGGACGGATCGTCGTGGCGTTCTGGGAGAACGGCGAACACAGCCTCGGGGTCATCGGTGTCGACGGGAAGCTGGACCGTATCGATCTCGGCTACTCGAGTCACGGGTCCGTCGTAACCGACGGAGATCACACGGTTTGGTTCCTCGGCGCTCATCCACAGCGCCCGACTTCCCTTGTTGAGTTCGACATCTCCACCGGGATCGAGACGATCATCCGCTCGAACCCGTCGAACGTGAATGAGGCATGGATCCCCGAATCGCGATTGATCACGTTTCCCACGACGGATGAAGACGTTGCCCATGCCGTCTACTACCCGCCGACGAACCCAACGGTTCATGGACCGGAGGATGATCGACCCCCTCTGCTCGTCCATATCCATGGTGGGCCAACGTCGATCGTCTATCCGGCGTTCAGCCTCGCGACCGCCTTCTGGACGTCTCGAGGATTCGGCGTGGTCGATGTCAACTACCGCGGGTCAACAGGATTCGGGCGGGCCTTTCGAGAGAAGCTCAACAACGGGTGGGGTGTCGTCGATGTCGACGATGCCGTTGCCGCCGCGGTGTATCTGGCATCCGTCGGAGAAGTAGATGGGGATCGACTCGCTATCAGCGGTGGCAGCGCCGGTGGCTACACGACGCTCGCCGCTTTGGCGTTCAGGGACACGTTCGCCGCCGGGGCGTCGTACTTCGGAATCGCCGACATCGAGATGCTGATGGGCGACAGCCACAAGTTCGAGTCCCGATACGAGATTACGCTTCTCGGCGCCGACCCAGCAGTGTGGAGGGAGCGCTCGCCGCTCTACTCGGTCGATCAGATCGACGTGCCGGTGGCGTTGTTCCAGGGTCTCGACGACAAGGTCGTTCCGCCGAACCAGGCCGTCGTGATCGCCGAGGCGCTGGCGAACCGGGGCATCCCCTTCGTCCACGTCGAGTACGAAGGCGAAGGCCATGGATTCCGCAAGGCGGAGACCATCATCCACAGCCTCGAGACCGAACTCGCCTTCTACGGTGAGGTCTTTGGATTCACCCCGGCCGGTGGCGTGCCGGAGATCGGCCTTGATTGACGGTCGTCGTGGTGGATGTGGGAGAATGCCCGCATGGCTTATGTTGAAGATGTTCTGGTGTCCATGACGCAATACGGTCAGTTGATGAGCGATGACGCTGCACGCATTCTCGGAGGCGATGATCTTGTCTCGAA
>JAUXCV010000126.1 GCA_030618675.1 Acidimicrobiia bacterium
TTCTTCTGCGGTTCGACCTCGTCGAACGGGGGCGGCTCACGGTGGATCGGCCACCAGTCGCCGGTGAACTCGAGATCGGGAGCGTCGAGGGCATCACCCCAGGCGTTGAAGATGTGACCGAGCGTTTGGTCGCCGACCGGAACCATGATCGGCGAACCCGTGTTGCGCACCTCAGCGCCGCGCACGAGGCCGTCCGTCGGGGCAAGGGCCACCGCACGGATCTGATTGCCGCCCAACTGCTGGGCCACCTCGCACTTGATGGTTTTGGTCACACCGCCGATGGTCAGATCGACCTCGAGTGCGAAGTTGATCTCCGGCAGGGAGTCGGGCGGGAACTCGACGTCCACCACCGGCCCGGCCACTTTGACGATCCGGCCTGTGGCAAGTGTGCTCTCGCTCATTGGTGCTCCATCCTTGTTTCTCAACCGTCGCCGAGCGCCGCAGCGCCGCCGACGATCTCTGAGATCTCGGTCGTGATCTCCGCCTGCCGGGCCTGGTTGGCCCCGCGGGTCAGGATCCTGGTCAGTTCTTCGGCGTTCTCGGTTGCCGCTTTCATGGCCCTGCGCCGGGCCGCGTGCTCCGAGGCAGAAGCGTCGAGAAGGACGGCGTACACCGAACCCTCGAGGTAGCGGGGCAGGAGCCGATCCAGGATCTCCTCGGGAGATGGCTCGAAGGAGTAGCCGATCGGTTCGCTCGCCTCTTCTCCTTCACCCGTCGGCGCCTCGATCGGCAGCAGCGTCCTGTGAATCGGCATCTGGGTGAGTGCCGACACGTACCGGGTGGTGAAGATATCAACAGAGTCGACGCTGCCTTCGACGTAGTCGTTCAACAGCACGTTGGCGATCATGCGGGCGTCGGCGTAGACAGGGAGATCGGTGACGTCGAGCCAGGCGTGCTCGATGTCGTACTTGCGATAGGCGAAGTGCGACTGGGCTTTCTTACCGACGACGTACACGACGACCCGGTGACCGGCGGTGCGGTGTTCGCGGATCGCCTGCCCCGCGATGCGGATGACCGAGTGGTTGTAGCCGCCGGCGAGTCCACGGTCCGACGACACCACGACGATGCCGGCGGTCTTGACATCGCGTGTCTCGAGCAG
This sequence comes from Acidimicrobiia bacterium, assembly GCA_030618675.1. GTDB lineage: Bacteria > Actinomycetota > Acidimicrobiia > Spongiisociales > UBA5794 > JAHEEL01. Next base: position 1,100 of record JAUXCV010000126.1, read on the forward strand.
CGCGTGGGCCGCTCCGCCGGCTGCGGCGACGTTGCTGATCACGTTGTTGAGCTGTTCGGCGTACGGCCGGGCGGCGGTGAGACGGCCCTGCGCCTTTCCGATCCGGGCCGTGGAGATCAACTCCATCGCACGCGTGATCTTCATCGTCGATTGGACGCTGCGGATCCTGCGATAGATCAGACGGAGCTCAGCCGAAGCCATCGGGTGCTACGCCTCCCCCACCGGGAGGGTGTGGCCGTCGCTCTCCCAGGACGCGACGAACGCTTCGATGGCGGATCGCATGGCGTCCTCGTCCATCTCGCCGGTCTCGGCGATCTGGTCGAGCAGATGACCGTGCCGGGTGCGGATGTACTCGCGCATCTCCGCTTCGAAACCGTGAACCTCGGAGGCCTCGACGCCATCCATCAAACCTTCCGTCACGGCGAAGATCGCCATGACCTGCTCCGCGACGGGAACGGGTTCGAACTGTCCCTGCTTGAGGACCTCGACGACACGGCGACCACGGTCGAGCTGAGCGAGCGACGTCGCATCGAGTTCGGATCCGAACTCGGCGAACGCCTCCAACTCGCGGAACTGGGCCAGGTTGAGACGCAACGGGCCGGCGATCTTCTTCATCGCCTTCACCTGTGCCGCACCACCGACCCGGGAGACCGAGATACCGGCGTTGATCGCAGGGCGCACGCCGGAGAAGAAGAGGTCGGTCTCGAGGAAGATCTGACCGTCGGTGATCGAGATCACGTTCGTCGGGATGTAGGCGGACACGTCGTTCGCCTTCGTCTCGATGATCGGCAGGGCCGTCAGCGAGCCACCACCCAGTTCGTCGGAGAGCTTCGCAGCACGCTCAAGGAGCCGGCTGTGCAGGTAGAAGACGTCACCCGGATAGGCCTCGCGGCCCGGCGGGCGGCGCAGCAGGAGCGACAGTTCGCGGTACGCCACGGCCTGCTTCGACAGGTCGTCGAAGATGACGAGGGCGTGCTCGCCGTTGTACATCCAGTACTGCCCGATCGCGGAACCTGCGTACGGTGCGTACATCTGGAGCGCAGCGGCGTCCGATGCTGAGGCATCGACGACCACGGTGTACTCCATCGCCCCGGCCTGTTCCAGCGTGTCGACGACCTCGGCGACCGTCGAGTTCTTCTGACCGATCGCGACGTAGATGCACTTCACGCCGAGACCCTTCTGGTTCAGGATCGTGTCGACGACGATGGCGGTCTTCCCGGTCTGGCGGTCGCCGATGATCAGCTGTCGCTGGCCACGACCGATCGGCGTCATCGCGTCGATGGCCTTGATCCCGGTCTGGAGCGGTTCGCTCACCGGCTGGCGCTCGACGACCGATGGTGCCTGCGTCTCGAGCAAGCGGGTCTCGGTGGAGTTGATCGGCCCCTTGCCGTCGATCGGGTTGCCGATCGGGTCGATGACCCGGCCCAACAACGCGTCACCGACCGGAACCGAAAGGACGCGTCCCGTCGAACGGACCTCGTCGCCCTCTTCGACGTGGGAGGAATCGCCCATGAGCACGGCGCCGATCGAGGTTTCGTCCAGGTTCAGAGCGATGCCGATGAGGCCACCGGGGAACTCGAGGAGTTCGGAAGCCATCGCTCCCGGGAGTCCGGAGACGCGGGCGACGCCGTCACCGATCGCGGTGACGTACCCGATCGTCTCGGCTTCGACAGACGGCGACCAGCCCTCCAGGTTCCTTCGGAGTGCGGCGGTGACGTCCGCTGCGTTCAATGTCACTTCAGCCATCTGCCTAACTCCATTGCTCTCGTACGTCGTCCAGACGGCCCTTCACAGAACCGTCGAATATCGTGTCCCCGATCTTGGCAACCAGACCGCCCATGATGGACTGGTCGGTCACGACCTTGGCCTGCACCCGCTTGCCCGTCGCCTTCGACAGAGCCGCTTCGAGCCGGGCCACCTGGCCGGCGTCGAGAGCGATCGCGCTCTGCACCTCCGCAACGACCGTGCCCTCTTCTTCGGCGGCGACCTCGGCGAGACGTGATGCCAGTTCGTCGAGGTACTTCGCCTGACCGACGGCGACGATGAAGTTGATCGACGCCACGACGGCACCGTCGACGCGGGCACCGAGCAGATCGGTAACGGTCCCCTGCCTCCGGGAGATGGGGATCTGCGGATCGCTCAGAGCATCACGCAGTTCTGAGTTGGCGGAGATCATCTTCGCCGCCGCGTAGAACGCGTCGACGAACGCGTCGACGTCGCCCTCAGCACGCGCTATGTCGAACAAGGCGGACGCGTACCCGTCGAGACGGGCCGGGTGTTCCGTGGCCTCCATCACCTAGTGCACTCCTCCGAGATCGTCGATGTAGCGATCGACGAGTTCGCGCTGGCGTTCGTCGTCGAGGCTGTCGCCGACGACCTTCTCCGCGACGGAGAGCGAGAGGTCTGCGACCTGGCGGCGAAGTTCCCCGCTGACTCGCTCACGCTCGCCGGTGATCTCACCGTGGGCGCGTTCCTTGATCTGTTCGGCTTCGGTTTCGGCCCGTGCGACGATGTCGGCCTTCACCTGCTCGCCGGCATTCCTCGCGTCATCGACGATTCCTGCCGCTTCATCCTTGGCTCCCGAAAGTTGCTCCTGGTAGTCACCGAGCAGACTCTCGGCCTCGACCTTGGCGTCTTCGGCAGCCTCGTACTCGCCGCGGATCTTCGCCTGGCGCGCCTCGAGCGTCTTGTTCAACGACGGGACGGCCCACTTCCACACGAAGAAGAACACGATGACGAAGGCGATGAGGCCCGCGATCAACTCATCGGGGTGCGGTAGCAGCAATTGGATGCCGCTGACTTCTTCCTCAGCATCGTGGGAGATCTGCTCCACTTCTTCCTGGAACAGGAACATCGCCTGGGTCAACATGGACAACATGTTCAGTCCCTTCTAGGCGATGAAGAACAGCACGAAGCCGATCAACGCGAGCGCCTCGGTGAACGCGATCCCCAGGAACATCGTGGTTCTCACCATGCCGGCAGCTTCGGGCTGACGGGCCATCGCCGAGATGGCGGATGCCACGACGAGACCGATGCCGATGCCCGGGCCGATGGCTGCAAGACCGTACCCCATGACGGCGATCGCACCTTTTAGCTCTTCCATTGTTTGCCTTTCCTCCTACTCAGTGCTCAATGTGAATGGACGATTCGACGTAGACCGCAGACAGCAGCGTGATGATGTAAGCCTGCAGAACAGCGACGATGATCTCGAAGACGTAGATGCCGAGACCGAAAACGAACCACGGGATGCCGATGAGCGCCCGGATACCGATCTCGCCCACGCTCGACATGAATACCCATCCGGAGACGAGCAGCAACGTCAGCATGAGGTGACCGGCGACCATGTTGGCGAAGAGCCGGACGGCGAGAGTGAGCGGCCGCAGGAAGAACGTGGAGACGAACTCGATGAGACCGACGAGCGGTCGGAGGGCGATCGGGACCGTGGTGGGCCAGACGAGCGCTCCGACGTAGCGGAACCCGTTCTTCTTGAGACCGACGAAGACGAAGATCACCCAGGTCAGCAGAGACAGGCCTCCCGCGATCGCCATGCGCGACGTGATCGGGAAGTTGATCAGCGGCGTGACCTCGAACAGGTTGCCGACAAGGACGAAGAGGAAGAGCGACAGAAGCCACGGGTAGTACTTGACCCCTTCGGGGCCGATGATGCCGGTCGCGATGTCGTCCCGCACGAACCCCATGAGGCTCTCGATCGTTACTCCGAATTTCGACGGATTCAGACTCCTCTTCCGGAGACCGAAGTAGAGAAGTGCCACCACGATGACCATCGCGAGGAGGATCAGGAAGACCGTGCGGGTGATGCCCCACGGTCCGATCGCGAAGAGGTTGTCCTCGAACTGGAAGAGCTCGATCACGTTCTCCGGCTTGCAGATGATGTCGTTCGCCGGATCGCATGCCCCGCTGGCCAGGATCAGTTGCTCCACTCCAAGTCCCTTTCCGCGCCGTTAGCGAACGCCACCGCTTCCCAAGACAGCAAGACTAGGTAGCTCGCGACCACCGAGATTCCCATTGCCATCCGATCGAGATCGGTCACGTTGGCGATGATCAACATCGACACCGTGATGAGGCCGAGCCGGATGATGAATCCGAACAAGGCGGCCGCATGATACATGACCATGGATACACGTGCAGCCTTCGACATGATGTATCCGCCGAGAATGAAGTTCGCTACGACGATCGCTACACCGACCAGTGAGGCGACGGCGCCTTGCCATCCCTGGAGCAGACCGAAGACGAGAGCGAG
>JAUXCV010000393.1 GCA_030618675.1 Acidimicrobiia bacterium
TTCGCTCCCTCCGGCCGGTGGGGACTGCCCGGCCTACTCGTCCGATCCGCAATGTTCGAAGACGTGGCGCTGCATTGTTGCCACGGATTGGTCGAACCCCTGCCGGCGGGCGAAGGGGAGGAACCCGGTCCCGGGCTTGCCGGTGTCGACCGTGACGATGATGGACGACAGCAGGAATCCGTCGCCGGGTCTCTTGACACTCGTCGCGAGCCCGGCGAACTGATTGTGCCCGACCTTCATCCCCGTGGCTTCATAGGCAGCGAGGCGCAGCTCACCGTAAGTGATCGGCCTTGTGCCGTGCCCAGACGATCCGTTCCTCACGGTTCATATGTCGATCGTACTGGGTCAGAGGTCGGCGTTCTTCCGGGAGACCGTGCGGCCGCCCCCGTCTGGTTCTGGACCAACCACTTGATTTCTTCGGCCCCGTGACGGATACTGGCAATGGCCGATGCCCCAGCCTTCGGGCCCGCATCGGAAGTACGCCCCGGATCGGCTGCGGCTCGCAGTCCCGGGGCCTCTGCGCGTCAGGAGGGTCGGTCGAATACGGTCTCGATTGCCCGGACCCGATGAGCGATCAGCGTGTACGGCTCAGGGTCGACTCGGCACAGGAAGTCTGATCGGGCCCCGGCGAGCAGGTCGGCGACGGCGAGGATACGTTCCGTCTTGTCGTCATGGGTGATGTGGACATCGGCGGGAAGCGCCTGCTGGCGCAGGAGCTTGTGAAGCACCTGATGGTCCTTTAGGTCGAGGTGGTACATGCCTTGTTTCGGGCGAGCACGGGATTCCAATGTGATCTGAGCGACACCCTCCATCACACTGAGATGAACGAAGGCTGCGGTGAGCACCTTGGCTCTGACGTGATGCTCGGAATAGTTGCGCTGCGGCAGCGATCGGGCGGTCTCGAACAGGTAGCCATCCCACTCCGGGATGGCGGCAATCGCGGCGATGGCGTCCCGGCGACGTGTGCCGCTCCGGAGGTCCGAGTAGTGCAGCGGGTATCCGAGATCCAACTCGATGTCCGCGATGTCCTGTCGCATACTGGAAGCGTCACCGTCGAGCACAATCGCGCCGGCCACGACGTAGTAGTGGCTACTTCCGGAGGGCCGCCCGGTGGAGGGATCTCGGGGTGGTTTCCTCGACTCATCGAGGAATGCGATCAGATCGGTCGACAAGGTCCCGATCCCGGTCTGCCGGTGAGTGTGCGCGGTGTGACATGTCCGGGCAAGCGGTCTCCTCGAGAATCTCTCTGTGGCCCCCAAGACAATGTGACGGGTCGGGGCCTGCGAGTCAATGCCCCTGATCTGTCTTCGCTGGATAAGCGACCTGGCCGGGGCGGTGTGAAGAGCGACTGCTGCGCGATCGCGATCCCTGCGGTATGTAGCGCTCACCGTGCAGGAGTTGATGGATGTTGACGGCCAGGGCCATTCCCAGATTCGGGGAACGATCGGGAGATCATCGAGCGCTGTGTAACGACGCTTTGTTCAAGCACGGTTAGCGCACGATTTCAGCCCGTCACGGACTCCACTCTCGTTTCCCCATGGTCTCGATGACGAGTTTGGGTGCGATGTGGGACAGATAGGTGTCGGTGGTTGCGAGCGAGGCGTGGCCCAACTGTTGTTGGATGATCGGCATCGGGATGCCTTCCATCATGAGTTCGTAGGCGTGCGTATGGCGGAAGCCGTGAGCGTGAACTCTCTTCTCGATCCCGGCACGTCGAGCGAGCCGTGGCAGGAATTGGCGGACAACCGATGGGTTGATCTTGTCTCCTTTCAGCGTGCAGAGCAGTGGTGCATCAGGAGGCAAGTTGAAGGTCTCGCGGCGTTCGATCCAGGCTTCGATGTGGGGCGTCGCTCCAGGGTCGATTCCGACCGTTCGTGGCCGGTCCCCTTTGCCGTGGAGCACGGCGACCGATCCGATTTCGAAGTTGATGTCTTTTGGTCGCAGGGCAAGGGCTTCACCGATCCGCAGGCCGGTTCGGTACAGGAGCACGATCAACGCCCGGTGCCTGATCCCGCCGCTCGACGTCGTTGAACACTGTGCGGCCAAGGCCCGGACTTCGTCGGGGGTGAGGATCTCGGCCGGGTAGGTCTTCCCTTTGGATGCCGG
>JAUXCV010000018.1 GCA_030618675.1 Acidimicrobiia bacterium
GACGAACACCTTCGCAGATCTCGATCAGGCTGCGTTCTACGACCGGCTCTCGGTCGCACCGGCACGCATCGGTCAGGTCGATGGGCAGGGGATACTGCCGGAGGTGGGGGGACCGGCGAATCTCGCCGTGTTCGATCCGAACGTGGAGTGGACGCCGTCGACGACGGTCTCCAAGTCTGAGAACAGCCCGTACTTCGGCCTGCCGCTGCGGGGCAAGGTGATCGCCACGGTCTACCGCGGCAGAGTCACTGCTCTCGACGGCGTTCCGGTGAGTTGACAACAGTGAGCCGATCGCAGGTGGATCTCGCGGCGACCCTGGGACCCGTGACGTTGCGGAGTCCCATCGTCGCGGCCTCCGGCACCGTGGGTTCGGTGGTCGACTTCGCCGGTGCGGGCGACTTCAGCGTGTACGGCGCCGCTGTTGCCAAGTCGGTGTCCACTGATCCATGGCCGGGACGCGACATGCCCCGTCTGTCGTCCTCAGGGGAGGGGATGCTGAATGCCATAGGGATCCAGAACCCGGGCATCGAGGAATGGGCGCAACGGATCGGACCACGCATCGGGGACGTTCCCGTTCCGGTGTGGGGATCGACGGTCGGCCACGATGCGGAAGGATTCGCCGAGGTCGCGGCGGGCCTCGAGGGGGCAGGGGTGGCTGCCATCGAAGTGAACCTCTCATGTCCGAATCTCGATGGCGGGCATCTCTTCGCTCTCGACCCCGACGCATCCGCCGAGGTAGTGAGCGCCGTTCGGTCGGTCACCAGCTTGCCGATCGGGGCGAAGCTCTCGCCGAACGCTGTGGACATCGTTGAGATCGCGGCGTCGGTGAAGGAAGCGGGCGCGGACTGGGTGGTGCTCACCAACACCGTCTGGGGAGCCGGGTTCGACGTGCAGACACGGCGCCCGAAGCTCAGATCGGTTGTCGGGGGTTACTCAGGAGCGCCCATGAAGGCGATCGCGATGCGATGCGTCTGGGAGACTGCTCAGGCACTTCCGGAGTTTCCGATCCTCGGCTGTGGGGGCGTGCGAACGGGGGACGACGTGGTGGAGTACCTCCTCGCCGGCGCGTCGGCGGTTGCGATCGGCACAGCGCATTTCGCCGAACCGCGGATCGGCGGACGGATCATCAAGCAACTGGAGAGATACATGGCACGCAACGGAATCAGCAGAGTTGAAGAACTCGTTGGAGCGGCCGAGCCGTGGTGAGGGGAGTCATCGTCGCCCTGGATCTTCCCAGCGCCGAGGCCGCGGTCGCCATGGCCGAAGACGTCGCCGATTACGTCGCCGGTTTCAAGATCGGCCTGGGGCTGCTCCACGGACCGGGTCCGTTGCTGATCTCCGCGCTGGTCGCTCTTGGCAAGCCCGTCTTCGCGGATGCGAAGCTTCACGACATCCCTTCACAGGTAGAGGTGGCAGCCCGACGTCTCGGTGAGCATGGCGCCCGGTGGGTGACGGCGCACGTCGGAGGAGGACAAGACATGCTCGAGGCCGCGGTTCGGGGACTCCGCTCCGGAGCCGGGGCAGCACCGGCGGGAGTCCTCGGAGTGACGGTGCTGACCTCTCTGGACGGGTCCTCGCTGGCCCGGGTTGGCATCAATCGGACTCCCGGCGAACTCGTTTCCCGCATGGCGAAGGTCGCAGACGCCTCTGGGTGCGAAGGCGTCGTGACGTCACCGAAGGAATTGATCGTGGTTGCCGATGTAGCCCCGAACCTGCTGCGGGTCACACCGGGGATCCGACCGATCGATCGCGACGATGACCAGGCTCGGACCATGACGCCGTCCGAGGCCGTTGAGAGAGGAGCGGACCTGCTCGTCGTGGGCCGGCCCATCACCGAGGCCGGGGAGCCCCGCCGGGCGGCCGCTGCGATCGCAGATGAGGTCGCAGCCGCTCGTTCCCCGGGTTGATAGAGTTCCCTGATGGCATCCACCAACAACCTCCCGCCGATGAGCGAAGAACAGAGAGCCCTGGCTCTCGAGAAAGCCGGGGCAGCCCGGCGTAAGCGCGCCGAGATCAAGGCGTTACTCAAGACCGGATCGCTGACTCTCGCTGAGGTGTTCGAACAGGCGGAGACCGACGACATCGTTGCCGGCACCAAGGTGTACCCGCTCCTCGCTTCGATGCCTCACACGGGAAAGATCAAGGCGAAGCGCCTCATGGAGGATGTGGGTATCGCTGAGAATCGCAAGATCCGCGGGCTTGGTTCGCGCCAGCGCGAAGACCTCCTCAAGTCGTTTGCCTGAGGGCAAGCTCCTGGTTGTTTCCGGCCCTTCCGGGGTCGGCAAGTCGAGCGTGATCGACGCCGTCCTCGAGCGGACCGGTGCCCGCTTCTCGGTCTCTGCAACCACACGGGCGCCCCGATCGGGAGAGATCGACGGGCGGGACTACCGATTCGTGGACGAGGATACGTTCTCAGACCTCGTCCGATCCGGCGGGATGCTGGAGTGGGCCGAGTACGGCGGATACCGCTACGGAACACCGAGAGCACCGGTTCTCGACCTGCTCGATCGCGGGGTCCACGTCGTTCTCGATATCGAGAACGATGGCGCCCACCAGGTCAAACAGGCATATCCGATGGCAGTGCTCGTGTTCCTCATGCCGCCGTCGCGCGACGAACTCGAGCGGAGGCTGCGGAGCAGGGGCGACACGACGGACCACGACATCGAGCGGCGTCTGGGGGTCGCCGACGAGCAGATCCTCGATGCCCGCGGGTACTACGACTATCTAGTGGTGAACGGCGAATTGGAGACCGCGATCTCTCAGGTTGTCTCTATACTCCAAGGACCGGCCACCTCGGACGAGGATTCGGACGCGTTCCGAACGGCCGGGGATGCTTCAACAACCAGGAGTGACACCGAATGATGACCGAGCCGCCGATTGGCGCCGTTGTCGAGAAGACGCAGTCCCGTTTCGGACTCGTCGTGCTCTCGGCTCGCCGCGCACGGCAGATCAACGCCTACTTCAACCAACTCGGCGAAGGACTCGGCGGCTACATACCGCCCCAGGTCCACAGCCTCTCCCGTAAGCCGCTCTCGATCGCGCTCGAAGAGATCTTTGAAGACAAGGTCGTCGTCGCTCCCATCGAGGAGTAGGCGGTGCTCGCCGGGCGACGCGTCGTGCTCGGTGTAACCGGTGGGGTTGCCGCTTACAAGGCCGCGTACCTCGCCCGCCGACTGATGGAACGCGGCGCGGCGGTTCGCGTCGTGATGACCGAATCGGCTACCGAGTTCCTTGGACCCCATACACTCGCTGCGATCACAGGAACACGGCCGGTCGTTGACCTGTTCGACGCCGACGACGTGAGTCCGCACACGACGCTCGGCCGATGGGCCGACGCCGTCGTAATAGCTCCAGCGACAGCGGCCACGCTCGCACGCATAGCGAACGGCCTCGCAGAGGATGCCGTCTCAGCGACCGTGCTCGCCACAACGGCACCCGTGGTGATCGCCCCCGCGATGCACACAGAGATGTGGCAACACCCGGCGACCGTCGCGAACGTCGAGAAGCTGGAATCGTTCGGATATCACATCGTGCAACCCGAGTCGGGAGCGCTCGCGGCCGGTGACGTCGGCATCGGGCGCCTCGCCGATCCCGACCTCATCGCCGGCGCCGTCGCCGGTGTCCTTCCGGGTGGCCCGCTGATCGGCGTGGAGGTTCTGATCACCGCAGGCGGGACGAGAGAACCGATCGATCACGTTCGCTACCTCGGGAATCATTCATCCGGGAAGATGGGAAATGCCATCGCTGCGGAGGCCGCCCGTCGGGGGGCCCACGTAACGCTCATCACTGCGGGACCCGGCATCGATCATCCCCGTGTCACAGTGGTACCGGTCGAGACCGCCGCGGACATGGCTGAAGCCGCGTGGTCGGCCGCAGTAGACGCCGATGTTGCCGTGATGGCAGCCGCCGTAGCGGACTTCCGGCCGGCGAATGCGGTGGATGGAAAACTGCGACGCAGCGACGGCCCGCCCACCATCGACCTGGAACCGACACCCGACGTGCTCGCCGGCATCGCCGAGATGGAGGATCGCCCGTTCCTCGTCGGTTTCGCAGCAGAAACCGGTGCTCTCGACGAGGCGATCGCCAAAGCCCGCCGCAAGGGCGTCGATTTGCTGGTTGCCAACGACGTCACAGCGCCCGGTTCGGGATTCGGCACGGAGACCAACCAGGTGACGGTCGTTCTCCCGGATGGTTCGACCGATCCATGGAGCCTGATGCCCAAGTCCGAAGTCGCGGAACGGCTCTGGGATCGGATTGCCGAACTGCGCAAGCGTGAAGGAACCTCAAACTGACGCGGATCGCACAGGTCGTTCCCGACGTTCCGTCGTTCGCCGTCGATGACGGTTTCGCGTACGAGATTCCGGAGGCGCTGCCGGAGATCAGCGTTGGTGACATCGTGCGGGTCCCACTCGGCGGCCGGAAGGTCCGCGGATACGTGACCGACGTCACCGACGGCACGCCCGAGCGTTCGCTCCGACCGGTCGCCGCCCGGTCGGGAAAGCGTGGGGTCTTCGATGAGGTCATGCTTCGTTCGCTGCGGTGGGCCGCCACGCACTACGTTGCCCCGCTGTCGACCGTTCTCGCCCGGTGCGCTCCTCCGAACCTTCCACGCAGGAAGCCCCGCGTCAACCAAAACACCGTCGGTGAAGCCCCCGGGATACTGGCCGAGTGGGGAGAACGCCAGGCCGACGGTCGCCGATCTCGCCCCGCCTATCTGCTCACGGGCGATCCGCTGCCGGCTGTGATGTCCGCTATCGCACCTGTTCTCCAGGGTGGTAGGAATGTCATGGTGACGGCGCCGACCGTCGTCGAAGCACACGCCGCCGCGGACAGGTTGCGCCTGGTGTTCGGCGATCGTGTCCTGTTGGCGACGAGCGAAGAATCCCCGGCTTCTCGAACAACGGCATGGAGCCAGATCGCGTCGGGCACAGGGTCGATCGTGGTCGGAACCCGCGAGGTAGCGTTCTGGGGCGTGGATGATCTCGGCCTCGCCGTCGTCCTCGACGAAGGACGGAGGGGGTACAAATCTCCGCAGACACCGACCTTCCACGTGCGGGACGTGCTTAGGAAGCGTTCGACCATCGAGCGCTTCTCCCTGCTGCTCACGGGTCCCGTCCCAACGTCGGAGGCGCTCTCCGGTGGCGTTGAGATCATCGACCCCGCCGGCCGGGTGTGGCCGTTGGCAGAAGTCGTCGATCGCTCTGAGGACGGGAGAGGCTCAGGGTCAGTGGGGGAGCGCGCTCGCAGCGCTATCGCCGCACTCGGAGATGCTGCGACAGTGTTCGTGCTCGTGCCCAGGAGGGGCGGCACGTTCCGTTGCTCCCGATGCCGCGAACTGAGAAGATGCCCGGACTGCGATGCCATGCTCGAACGAACCGGTACGTGTGCTCGGTGTGGTCGTTCGTTTCCGAAGTGCCTCGCCTGTGGCGGAGCACGCTTCGAGGCCCTCGGAGGGGGAGTGTCTCGTATCGCCGACGATCTCGGCCGGATCTTCGGGAACAACGTGGGCCCGGTGGGTTCGGATCGTCGAATCGTTGTGGGAACGGAGCGGGATCTCGTGGGTTTGTCCCCGGTGGATCTCGTCGTCGTGATCGATCCCGATGCCGGGATCCTCGCGCCGAACTATCGAGCCGACGAAGACGCTCTGCGACTCCTGGCACGCGCCGTGCTGGCGGCCCGGCCGGGTCGCGGTCGTCGTGCCCTCGTACAGACGTCGCTCCCGGACCACCCGGTGATGTGCGCGCTCCGCAGCGGCGACCCGATCGCGTTCATGACGGAAACCCTGAACAGACGGGAGGGAAGCGGTTTCCCGCCTGTCGGTGATCTCATCGCGCTCGAGACCGACGCAACCGACGCGGGCCCGACCCTCGCAGAAGCCGTGGGCGACGAGTCACTGCTGGGTCCGGCGAGGGAAGGAGACCGCGATCGCTGGCTCATCCAGGGCCGAGACCTGTCGACGGTGCGCCTCAGGCTTCGATCAGCGGTGCAACATCTGAGAGACGGCGGTGCGAGGGTGCGTGTCGATGTCGATCCGGTGGACCTGTGATCGTGTTGCATCTGGTCTCCACGCAGCCGAACCGGTAGCCTGCGTCCTCATGCCGATCTACCCCATCCGCGTTTTCCCCGACCCGGTGCTGCGCCTGCCGACGAGGCCGGTCACGGAATTCGGGTCCAGCCTTGCCCGGCTGGTCGAAGATATGCTGGAGACGATGTACGAAGCTCCCGGCGTCGGTCTCGCCGGACCGCAAGTCGGTATCTCTAAGCAGGTCTTTGTCGCGGACATCGGGGATGGTCCTTTCGTGATGGTGAATCCCGAGATCGTCGAGACGTCGGGCAAGTGGAAGTTCGAGGAAGGATGTCTGTCGGTGCCGGGACGCTGGTGGGAGTTCAATCGCCCGGCGTTCGCCCGAGCGCGCGGACTCGATATCGATGGCAAGCCGATCGAGTACGCGGGGGATGAGTTGATGGGGCGCTTGCTTCAGCACGAGATCGACCACCTGCACGGCATGCTCCTCCTCGAGCGACTTCCGAGGCGCCTCCGGAAGGAAGCGCTCAGCGATCTTCGCAGCGCGCCCTCGATTGGAGGATCCTTATGAGAGCAGCGTTCCTTGGTACTCCCTCTGCGGCCGTTCCGAGCCTCGCCGCGTTGATCGATGTAGTCGACGTCGACGTGGTCGTGACACGCCCGGACAGTGCCAAAGGTCGGTCGGGGAAGCCGACCCCTTCGCCGGTGAAGATCGCTGCGATGGAATGGGGGCTGCCCGTCGTCCAACCGGAGACACGCGGCGATCTCGAACGCATCTTGCAGGACGCCCCGATCGACGTCGGTGTCGTTGTCGCGTACGGTCGGATACTCACGCCCACAGCCCTGGCGTCGGCGCCGGCGGGCTTCGTGAACGTTCATTTCTCGCTCCTGCCCCGATGGCGCGGTGCCGCCCCGGTGGAGAGAGCGATTCTCGAAGGTGATGCATCGACCGGAGTGACCCTGATGCAACTCGACGAAGGCCTCGACACCGGTCCGGTGATCGCTGCGGTGGAGACCCCGATCGCTCCCGATGAGACCGGGGGATCGCTGACGGGCCGACTCGCCTATCTGGGAGGCATGTTGATCGATGACGCCATGTCGGAATTGCTCGCAGGCCGGCTCGATTCTGCGTCGCAACTGAGAACGGGAGTCACCATCGCGAAGCGACTCGATCGTGCTGAAGGAAGGATCGACGCCTCATGGACTGCGGCGTACGCAGAGAGGGCGATCCGGGCATTCAGCCCGCGCCCGGGTACATGGTTCTCGATCGAGGGATCGAGGTGCCGGGTGCACAAGGCGTCGTACTCAGATGAGGCCGTCACCCCCGGAGCCATCGCCGCGTTCAACGGTGTGGCGGTGCTTGGTCTGGAGGGCGGCAGCCTTGCTCTCGAACTGGTTCAGCCCGCCGGGAAGGCGGTCATGAGCGGTACCGCGTGGCTCAACGGACGGCGTGGTGCGGGCGGCTACATCGACCGACCAAGCGAATGAAACAGGGCGTCGAGACGCGCCTTGTCGCGGCCACACTCTTGCGACGGATCCTCGAGGAGGGGGCGTACTCGAACATCGTCGTGCGTACGGGGACAGAAGACCTTGAGCGGAGAGACGCTCTTTTCGTTCAACGTCTCTTGTACACGACCATCCGGTATCTGGATCGTATCGATCGAACCATCGATGCACGGATCTCGCGTTCGGTCGACGACGACGTGCGAGCCGTTCTAAGGGTCGGCGTTTCCGAGATCCTGTTCGGCGACGGCAACGCCTATGCAGCGGTTGACAGCGCCGTTGAGGCGGTGCGCGTCGGCGGCAACCCCCGCGCGTCGGGATTTGTGAACGGCGTGCTCCGGAACGTCGTACGGAACGGGGAGCCGCCCCTTCCAAGCGGCCCCGAAGGAGAAGCTCTGAGACTCGGCGTGCCTTTCTGGCTCTACGAGGATCTTGCACGAACCTACGGGCCGGACACCGCCGTCTCGTTCCTCGACGCATCGAATCAGCCGACGCGGGTAGGAGTGCGGAGACGGCGCGGTGAGGCACCCGGGGAGGCGATTCCGGGAATCGAGGATGCCTATCTGGTCGACGATGTCGGTTCCCACCGGAAATCCATAGCGTCCGGCGATCTTGTCGTGGCCGATCCTTCATCTACGGCGGTTGCAGCGGCCCTCGATCCGCGGCCGGGAGATCGGATCCTGGACCTGGCTGCAGCGCCGGGAGGGAAGACCCTTCATCTGTGGGACATGATCAAGGGCGAGGGGACGATCGTCGCGATGGATCGGCACGCAGGACGGGCCGCAACGGCGCGGCGAAGGCTTCTCAGACTTGGCGTAGACGTGCGCTGGGTGATCGGCGATGCAACGGCACCGCCGTTCGAACCGGGCAGCTTCGACCGGATCCTCCTCGATGCGCCGTGCACCGGCCTCGGAACGCTCCGCCGTCGCCCCGAGATCCGCCACCGGATCCGTCCCGACAGCGCCGCGGAGTCCGGACGTCTGCAGAGACAGATGCTTGAAGCGGCCAGCATGCTCCTTCGTCCCGGCGGCCGGCTGGTCTATTCGGTCTGCACCGTGACACCGGAAGAGACGGTCGATGTGGTGGCAGACACCGACGCCCGTGCGCCGGAGGGTTTGCCCGGATCCGAGATCGCCGGAGGAGTTCTCCTCGCTCCACACGCCACCGGATCGGACGGGATGTTCATCGCCGTGATCGATCGCTGACTCTTCCACTTCAATCGACCAAGAAGTAGATACAATCGGCTCCCGTGATCAAACCACCCCGAATCGCCCCATCGATCCTTGCCGCGGACTTCGCTCACCTCGCCGATGAAGTCGAGCGGATCGAGGACCATGTTGATCTGCTGCATGTCGATGTCATGGATGGTCATTTCGTGCCCAATGTGTCGATCGGGATGCCGGTCATCGCTTCACTGAGGAAGGTGACGAACCTCCCGCTCGATTGTCACTTGATGACGCTCAATCCTGATCACTACATGGAGCCGCTCAGGGAGGCGGGGGCGGATATCGCAACCGTGCACGTCGAGGTGTTCCCGGATCCCCGTGAGGTTGCGACGATCGCTCGCGACGTCGGTCTCTCGTTCGGACTCGTCATCAACCCGCCGACACCGTTCGAGGCGATCGAACCCTTCATCGAGCTGACCGACATGGTGGTTGTGATGTCGGTACATCCCGGATTCGGTGGGCAGGCGTTCATCGAGGCCGTGCTGCCGAAACTGGAGCGGATCAGGAAATATGTTGATTCCGCGGGGCTGTCGACCGATATAGAGATCGACGGCGGAATCGACCCGGGCACAATCCGATCCGCTCGCGATGCGGGAGCGGATGTGTTCGTGGCCGGGACCTCGGTGTTCCGAGCGCCCGACCCGGTGCTCGCCGTCCAGGAACTGAGAACCGCTATCGGCCAGTAGAGGGACCATGGAAGATCGGATCCTCGTCGTCGATGACGACCCGGACATGCTCCAGTATGTGGCGACCATCCTGGGGCGAGAGGGTTTCGACATCGAGACCGCCTCGAGCGGGATCGACGCGCTCGCGAGAGCTTCGGAGAAGCCCCCGACGCTCGTTCTCCTCGATGAGACGATGCCGGAAATGGACGGACTCACCACGCTGGGGCGACTCCGCAACGACGCGCCCACGGCCAGCGTGCCCGTGGTCATGCTCACAACACGAGCGCTCGCCCAGGATCGCGTCAAGGGCCTAGATCTGGGGGCGGACGACTACATCACGAAGCCATTCGATGTGGAAGAACTCGTGGCCCGGGTACGAACCGTGATCCGCAGGGCGCAGCAGATGCGAGACGTCTCACCACTCACAGGGCTGCCAGGGAACTTCAGGATCTCCGATGAACTGGAGCGACGAATCGCTGAGCAAGCGCCGATAGCGGTCATCTACGGCGATCTCGACAACTTCAAGTCCTTCAACGACCACTACGGCTTCATGCGGGGCGACATGGTCATCAAGTTCACAGCCGGGACGATGATGGAGGCGGCCGCGTCGTGTGGCGATCCCGACGCGTTCGTCGGTCACGTCGGCGGAGACGACTTCATCGCTCTCATCGGTCCGGATGTCGTTGAGGCTTTCTGCACCACCGTGATACGGAACTTCGATGACGGGATCCTCTCCTTCTACGACACAGCAGACGCCGAGCGGGGCTACGTTGAAGTGACCGATCGAAGGGGAGAGCAGCACACCTTCCCGATCGTGTCGTTCTCGATGGGGGTCGTGACGAACCAGAATCGAGTGATCGAATCCAAGTGGGAAGCCTCGGCGATCGCCTCAGAGATGAAGGAATTCGCGAAACGACAGCCGGGCTCGACGTATTCGGTAGACAGAAGGCAGTAGTCCGTAGTCAGTAGTCCGTATTTCGTATCCCGTAGTCCGTATCCCGTATTCCGGCGATCAACCAGTTCGTGTCTCGGGCTACGGGATACTGAGTACGTCGCAAGACGGATCAACACCGAACGCGTTCGGGTACACTTCAGATCAAGAAAGGCCCCCTTCAGGGCAGGGTGAGATTCCCGACCGGCGGTGACAGTCCGCGAACCCGTTCAAGGGTTGACCCGGTGGAATTCCGGGATCGACGGTGATAGTCCGGATGGGAGAAGGAGGGCGTGTGACGCGCCGCGTTGAGAACAATCTGTTCCCTGCGCACCGCGCGGACGAGTTGATGCGCCGTGCCATCGGGCTCACCGAAGGCACGATGCCGCATCCGAATCCGCGAGTCGGTGCCATCGTGCTTACCCCGGATGGGGAGGTCGTGTCTGAGCGCGCTCACATCGGTGCCGGAAGCGTCCACGCTGAGGCGGCGGCCCTCGCCGATGCCGGATCCGCCGCCAAAGGGTCGACCGTCGTTGTCACCCTCGAGCCGTGCGCTCACCACGGGAGAACACCTCCATGTGCCGAGGCGATCATCGAAGCCGGTGTCGCACGGGTGATCATCGGGACTCTCGATCCCGATCCCCGCGTGTCCGGCGAAGGCATTGCCCTGCTCGAAAACGCCGGCATCGAAGTCATCACCGGTGTCGAAGAGAGCGCCGTGCTTGCCAACGATCCTGCCTATTTCCACCATCGTTCGACCGGGTTGCCCTTCGTGACCTTGAAGACGGCACTGACGCTCGACGGACAGGCTGCAGCGGCGGACCACACGTCACGATGGATCAGCGGACCCGAGGCCAGGGAGGATGGGCATCGATTGCGCGCAGAGAGCGACGCCGTCATGGTCGGCGCGGGTACGGTGATCTCAGACAATCCACGCCTTGATGTCCGTATCGACGGATACGAGGGTCGCCAGCCACGCCCGGTCATCGTGGCGGGACGGCGTCCGATCCCGGAGGATGCTGCCCTGCTCGCCAGGGATCCGATCATTTTCACCAGCGGTTCAGATCAGCCCGGCCTCGGGGATGTGGAGCAGGTTACCGCGCCCGGTCCAAACGGCGTCGACCTTGGAGCGGCGATCGAGTACCTCGGGGAGGAGGGCGTTGTCGCCCTGCTCATCGAAGGAGGACCCACCATCGCAGGAGCAGCCTTGCGAGCCGGCCTTGTCGACCGGATCATCTTCCACTTCGGAGCGAAGCTGGGCCTCGGCACGGGATTGCCCGCCATCACAGGCACGTTCGAAACGATCAAGGACGCTCAAGCGGTGACGATCGAGCAGGTGACGACAGTCGGTACGGATATCAGAGTTGAAATGACAATCGAAAGAGAGATGTGATGTTCACCGGAATCGTCAGCGAGCTGGGGAGCCTTGCCTCCGTCGAGGCCACCGATGGGGGAGCCGTATTCAGCGTGAACGCACCGATCACGTGTGACGGGCTGACTATCGGTGACTCGATCGCCGTCAACGGTGTCTGCCTCACTGCGATCGCAATCGATGGTGATCGTTTCACCGTTGAGGCCATCGCCGAAACCCTGCAGCGCACCAATCTTGGTGATCTGGAAGCCGGTTCGTTGGTTGATCTGGAACGACCGGTCGAAGCGGCCGGCGGGCGATTCGATGGGCACGTCGTACAAGGCCACGTCGACGGTGTGGGAACGGTCACGCGCATCGATAGTGAGGGATCATCGAAGCGCTTCCGTATCACCTCACCGCCCGCTCTTGCACGCTACCTCGTGGAGAAAGGATCGGTTACGGTTGACGGAGTGAGCCTGACGATCACTGCGGTCTCTGCCGTGGACGACGACGAACCGTGGTTCGAGATCGCTCTGATTCCCTTCACCCTGGACGTCACGGTTCTCGGCCACAAAGACGTGGGGGATCGAGTGAATCTCGAAGCAGACATTCTTGCCAAGTACGTGGAGAGACTGATGGAGGCACGAGGATGAACTATGCGCCGATAGGTGAGGCGATCGCTGCGATCGCCCGGGGTGAGATGGTCCTTGTCGTCGACGATGAGAACCGTGAGAACGAAGGCGATCTGATCGTTGCTGCCGAGAAAGTGACTGCCGGGCACATCGCGTTCATGGTGCGATACACCAGTGGTCTGATCTGTGTGCCGATGATGGGGGAGCGTCTCGACCAACTAGAGCTGCCCTTGATGGTCGTCGAGAACACCGACTCTCACAAGACGGCGTTCACCGTGTCGATTGACCTTGCCGAGGGAACGACCACGGGCATATCGGCGTCCGATCGAGCGAAGACGATCCGCGCTGCTGCGGACCCGTCGATGACACCCTCGGAGTTCCATCGTCCCGGACACGTGTTCCCGCTTCGCTATCAACCTGGAGGTGTGTTGGTCCGACCCGGCCACACCGAGGCTGCTGTTGACCTTGCTCGTCTCGCAGGTCTCTATCCAGCAGGTGTCCTCTGTGAAGTTGTCAACGATGACGGGACGATGTCTCGAGGCGAATCGTTGATGAGATTCGCCGACGAACACGGACTCTTGATCATCACGATCGAGGACCTGGTCTCCTACCGGTGGCGTGAGGAAGCACTGGTGACCCGAGAATCCGAGGCACAGATCCCAACGAACATCGCCGACTTCCGGGCGATCGGATACCGGTCGAAGGACACCGGATCGGAGCACATCGCTCTCGTTCTGGGCGACGTCACCGGCCGGGACGACGTCCTGACCCGACTCCACTCGGTCTGTCTCACCGGTGACGTTTTCGGGAGTCTTCGTTGCGACTGCGGAGCGCAGTTGGCGGAGTCCATGCGTCTGATCGCCGAAGAAGGTTCGGGGATCATCGTCTACAACCCGACCCATGAAGGGCGGGGGACAGGACTGATCGACAAACTGGCCGCCTACCGGCTTCAGGAGCAGGGCTTAGACACGGCAGAGGCGAACGAACAGATCGGGCATCCCGTGGACGGTCGCCACTACGGCGTCGATGCGCAGATCCTGCACGATCTCAAAGTGTCGAGCGTCAGACTCATCACGAACAATCCGGAGAAGATCGATCAACTTCGCATGTTCGGGGTGGAGGTCGGCGAACGGATTCCGCTCTGGGTTGGTG
>JAUXCV010000458.1 GCA_030618675.1 Acidimicrobiia bacterium
GGTTCCGCGCAGAGACGGCGACGTTGCCGATCTCTACCAGGACACTCCGGGTTGATTGATCGGTCATCGGTGGGGCTCACTCTCGTAGACGGAATGGACAGCATATCACTCTGTTTAGCCACTATGTCCATTTCTCGGTTTCTGCCCTCCATCCCGATCTTGAAGTTGCTGCGTCGCGTAATATGGCGCGACTGCCTCAACCGATTTGAAGGACCTGACACTTGACGACGTACCGCCACCACGACCGCGAGACCTGCCATCACTGCATCCGGAATCGCTCTGCATCCACGGACCTGCATGATCGACCCTCCTGGGTTCAGGACGCTGTCTTCTATCAGATCTTCCCCGATCGCTTCGCCAGGTCGGAGCGGGTGCGCAAACCCATCAATCTCGAGGCGTGGGACGCGCCCCCCACCTACCACGGGTACAAGGGCGGCGACCTGCTTGGTGTCGTTGAGCATCTCGACTGGTTGACCGAACTCGGCGTCAACGCGATCTACTTCAACCCGATCTTCCGGTCGGCGTCGAACCACCGCTATCACACGCATGACTACTACCGCGTTGATCCGATCCTCGGCACCGATGCCGACTTCGACGAGTTGATCGCAGCGTGTCACGAGCGAGGTATCCGCGTGATCCTCGACGGCGTCTTCAATCACTCGAGTCGTGGCTTCTTCCGGTTCCACGACGTACTCGAGAACGGCGAGCAGTCGCCGTACCTCGGCTGGTTCCACATCAGCGGCTTCCCACTCAACCCATACGACATGGACGAACCGGCGAACTACGACGCATGGTGGGGGATGCGGGCGCTTCCCACGTTCAACACCGATAACGCCGAAGCTCGCGACTACCTGATGAGAGTCGGCGAGTACTGGGCGGCGAGAGGCATCGACGGTTGGCGTCTCGACGTTCCCGAAGAGATTCAGACACCCGGCTTCTGGGAGGAGTTCCGGGAACGGACCCGGGCAGTGAACCCTGATCTCTACATCGTCGGCGAGATCTGGGCCGATGCGGGCGGCTACATCAACGACGGGAATCGCTTCGACGGCACGATGAACTACCCCTTCACGACAGCAACGATCGCGTTCACCGTCGGCGATCGACTCGACCAGTCGACGATGATGGACAACCCCTACTACAACGTCGCCCCGGCGACCGACGCCGGCGGATACCGGGACCGCATCCAGCGTCTTCTCGATCAGTACGCCGAGCCGGCGGCGCTCGCCAACCTGAATCTCCTGGACTCCCACGACACCGCCCGCATGCTCACGATCGCGTCGGGTGATGAAGATTCAGTGGTACTCGCTCTGGCACTGCTCCTCACCTTCCCCGGAGCACCGAGCATCTACTACGGCACCGAAATCGGCCTTGAAGGCGGGAAGGATCCCGACTGCCGGCGCTCCTTCCCCTGGGATCACGAAGACCACTGGAACCGGCGCCTCCTCCAGGCGACGAAGGACCTCATCGCCTTGAGACACAGCTATCCGGCGCTACGCAGTTCTGACTACCGCATCGTCTGGCCGCCCGACGACGGCGACGGTTCCATGTCATACGCCGTCGAACGCTCTGCGGGCGACGAACACCTTCTGGTAGTCGTCAACGCAGGACGAGAACGAGAGACCCTGTCGCTCACCTGCTGTGGGGGAGCCGACCTCCTATGGGGCGACGGCGAGCTGACCGACGGCACCAACCAAACCAGCATCTCGATGGCCCCAAGATCCGCCGCAATCTGGAAGCTGAGAAACGAAGTAGCGGAGTAGCTGGGTAACGGAGTAGATGGGTAGCTGGGTAGCTGGG
>JAUXCV010000462.1 GCA_030618675.1 Acidimicrobiia bacterium
TTCGCGTGGCGGCAGGTGGGGTAGCAGTAGATGCCGGTGGTGTCGCTGCCGATGAGGCGAACGCCCTGCCGGGCTTGTGTCTCGATCGCCTCCGGGTTCAGGCCCTCGTGTTCGAGGAGCGCCCGCTTCATCGGTGAGCCGTACGCGTAGTTGCCGATGCGTCCGTCGGTACGGACGACGCGATGACACGGAATCAAGACGGGGACCGGGTTCCGTCCAAGGGCGGTGCCGACGGCGCGAACCGCACCGGGGCTGCCGATCTCCCGCGCGATCCATCCGTAGGGACGGATCTCACCCGGCGGGATCTCGGCGCACTTCTCGAGAACCCTGCGTTGAAACTCGCCGATCGAGGAGAGATCGACCGGGAGGCGACCGAGTCGCCCGGTCTCGATCGTGCGCTCAAGGTGCTCGGCGAGTCGGCTCGGGGGTGCTTCGACGAACGACGCATCCCGGGGATGGCGGCTCTCGAAGTCATCAGGAGAACCGACGGCGTCGGTCGGAACGAACGCCGTGATCCCGCGCCCGTTCCACGCGACGTACGCCGGACCGGCGGGACCTTCGACGAGCGTGTACTCATCGGCGAGGTTCGTTCGTAGCAGCACGGCGGCGACGGTGCCCTCCGGTGCGGGTCGGGCGAGCGCCGCAAGCTGTGTGGTGATCGTGTCTGTGTCCGTCATCGCGTCTCCTCTTCGAGCAAGGTCCTCAATCGGGTGAGTCCACGCCGAACATCCGAACGGATCGTGCTCTCGCTCCGGCCGGTCGATTCGGCGATCTCCCTATGGGAAAGACCGACCACGTGGTGCAGCACGATCGCCGTCCGCTGCGGAGCGGTCAGGGAGGCGAGGCGCAGTCGCCATCTTGCAAGGTCTACATTCGCTGCTGCCTCTCCGGCAGTATCGACCGTGTGATCGACGCGATCGTCGCCCAGCGTTGTCTCCGGTCGTCGGCTCGCGCTGCGAGCTTGATTGCGGCAGAGGTTGAGCGCGATCGTCCACACCCACGGCCGCAACGCGAGATCTCGGATGCGGTCCTCGTCGTAGGAATCGAGGGCTCGATACACGCGGACGAAGGTCTCCTGGGTCACGTCCTCCGCGTCCTGCCGGTTGCGGGTCAACTGGAGGACGCCGGAGTAAACGCCGTCTTGCAGGGTCGTCACCAGATCCGGGAACGCGCCGTCTCGATCGATGGCAAGCCGGTTCGGTAGTTGGTCGAGGGTCGTGGTCATGTCATAAGTAAGAACACCGGCGGGACCTCGCGTGTTGCACCTACTCGCCTTCAAGCAGTTCCGCGAGAAGGGTCAGGACCCTGCGGTCGATCTCGTCGCGGATCGGACGTACCTGATCGGGGGGGAGTCCGGCGGGGTCGGTGACATCCCAGTCGAGGTATCGCTTGCCCGGGTAGAACGGGCATTCGTCGCCACATCCCATCGTGATGACCACGTCAGAAGCCTCGACCGCATCATCGGTCAGTGGTTTCGGGTACTCAGTGCTGATGTCGATCCCGAGGTCTGCCATGACCGCGACGGCGGACCGGTTGATCTGGTCCGAAGGAGCGGAACCGGCGCTGCGGACAACGACCCGACCCGCTCCGTGGTAGTCGAGGAGGCCGGCTGCCATCTGAGACCGACCAGCGTTGTGAACGCAGACGAAAAGAACTGAAGGCTTCGGCATGGCTCTCCCGGATCGTTCGGTCTGGTACTGAGCGTAGCCAGGGGACAGTAGATCAGTAGAGCAGTAGAGCAGTAGAGCAGTAGATCAGTAGAGCAGTAGAGCAGTA
>JAUXCV010000142.1 GCA_030618675.1 Acidimicrobiia bacterium
GCGGCATGCGAACCCTCTCACGGCGATCTTCCCTTCGAGGCGCGGTCCCACGCGCAACTGTAAACGCCAGCCGCGTTCGCTGTTGCCTGTCGCCTGCTTCACGCGAGCGCGAAGGCATCGCGACCATCTAGAGTTGTTGCGAGATTCCCGGTCGTCCCCGGATGGTCCGATGAATCCTGAAGGCGGAATATTGAAGGGAGAGCCGATGGCTCGGAACAGATGGAAATTCGCAGTAGCGCTGATGCTCGTGCTGGCGCTGTTCGCGGCCGCATGCAGCAGTGACGACGGCGGGTCGAGCGGTGGTGACGAGACGACCACGACGGCCGGAGATGGCGGCGAAACGGCCACCACTGCGGCGGGCGCAACAGGCGAGGCGATGAAGGTTGCATTCGTGCACGTCGGGCCGACCTCCGACAAGGGATGGTCCTGGGCGCACAATGAGGGCGCCAACTACCTGAAGGCGCAGATGCCGAACGTCGAGATCACGACGCTCGAGAACATCGCCGAGGGAGCGGACTCGCAGCGCGTGTTCGAGAATCTCGCAGCCGACGGCAACACGCTGATCTTCGGCACCTCGTTCGGCTACATGGAACCGATGCTCGCTGCAGCGGAGACCTACCCGGACGTCACGTTCATGCACGCCACCGGTTACCTGACATCGGAGAATATGGGCAACTACTTCGGGGCGGCCGAAGAGGGTCGCTATCTGTCGGGCATGGCAGCCGGAGCACGCACCGAGTCGAACCTGATCGGCTACGTCGCGGCGTTCCCGATTCCCGAGGTTCTTCGAGGGATCAACGCCTTCACGCTCGGCGTTCGCGAGGTCAATCCAGAGGCCGAGGTACAGGTCGTGTGGACCGGGACCTGGATGGACATGCCGACGGAAGGTGACGCCGCTCAGTCGCTGCTCGATGTCGGTGCGGACGTCATCGCTATGCACCAGGACACGCCGGCGCCCGGCCAGGCTGCGGAAGCCGCCGGCGCTGGATGGGTCGGGTACAACGCCGACAACTCCGTGTACGCCCCGAACGGTTGGCTGACGGCCCCCGTCTGGGATTGGGGACCGTTCTACCTGAAGACAGCCCAAGAGGTGCAGGCCGGAACCTGGAAGACAGGAGCCTTCTACGGGAACATGGCCGACGGCACGGTCGGCATCGCCGCCTTCGGACCGTCGGTCTCCGACGACACGAAGGCCCTGATCGAGACAAGGAAGCAGGAGATCATCGACGGGAGTTTCCAGGTCTTCCCCGATCCGATCACGAACCAGGACGGAGTGGAACAGCCACTCGGCGATATCTTCATCATGGACTACCTGGTTGAGGGTGTCCTCGGGACGGCCACGAGCAGCTGATCGAATCAACACGCAGTCGAGACGAGGGCCCCGCAGAAGCGGGGCCCTCGTTGGTTGGGACGACGGCGGTGCATCCGGCTAGGGTGCCGTCATGTCCGAAGGCACACAGAGCCAGGCCCCTCCGGTTGTCGAGCTGCGTGACATGGACAAGTCCTTCTACGGGGTCTTCGCCAACGCCGA
Source organism: Acidimicrobiia bacterium (assembly GCA_030618675.1). GTDB lineage: Bacteria > Actinomycetota > Acidimicrobiia > Spongiisociales > UBA5794 > JAHEEL01. The sequence continues at coordinate 1,532 of JAUXCV010000142.1, forward strand.
CGTCAACTTCAGTCTGGCGGCCGGCGAGGTCCACGCCCTTCTCGGCGAGAACGGTGCGGGCAAGTCCACGCTCTGTTCGGTGATAGCGGGCCTGTACCGGCCGGACTCGGGTGAGATGCTGATCGACGGCGAGCCGACCGTCTTCAAGTCGCCGAAGGACGCACTGGCGGCGGGTGTCGGGATGGTGTACCAGCACTTCCGCCTCGTTTCGAACCTCACGGTGGCCGAGAATCTCGCCCTCGGGAATCCCGAGGTTGCGATGAGGCTCTCGCAGAAGGAGCTCGAGGCGGAGGCGCATGAGATCGGTGAAAGGTACGACTTCCCGGTCGATCCCTCAGCCCGGATCTGGCAACTCTCGGTGGGTCAGCAGCAACGAGTTGAGATCCTCAAGCTTCTCTACCGCAACGCACGCATCCTCATCCTCGATGAGCCGACGGCCGTGCTCACACCCCAGGAGGGCGAAGCGTTGTTCCGGACCATGCGCGTCATGGCAGATGAGGGGCGGTCCCTGATCTTCATATCGCACAAGCTTCATGAGGTCAAGCAGGTCTCCGATCGTGTCACCGTCCTCCGAGAGGGCCGTGTTGTCGGTGAGGCAGACACGGCGGATGCCGAGCCGCGAGATCTCGCCAGGATGATGGTCGGGAAGGATCTGGAACTCCCGACGCGCAGCCCGAACGAGTCGATCGGGGATCCGGCGTTGGTGGTGAAGGATCTCGTGGTCGTGGGTGATCGTGGACTCGATGCCGTCAACGGGCTGTCGATCACGGTGAACGCCGGCGAGGTCGTCGGCATCGCCGGCGTCTCGGGGAACGGACAGAGGGAGCTCGCTCAGGGCATCGTCGGACTCATGAAAGTCACAGCGGGTTCGGTGCATTTGGAGGGAGCCGACGTCACGAAGATGAGCGTCCTCCGCAAGATCAGGCTCGGGATCGCATACGTACCGCAGAGCCGGCTCGGCATGGGACTCGCCCCCGGCCTCACGACCGAGGACAACCTGGCGCTCAAGCAGTTCCGGGAGCCGCCCTACTCCAAAGGACCACTGCTCTCCGGACGTGCTTTCGATTCCCGAGGAGAGGAACTCATCGAGGAGTTCGACATCCGGGGCGTACGGCCGGGTCTTCCGATCCGTCTGCTGTCCGGCGGGAACCTCCAGAAAGCGCTCATCGCCCGCGAAGTGGTCCAGGATCACTGCGTGCTGATCGCGCGGTCCCCGACGAGAGGACTCGACGTCGGGGCGACGGCCAGCGTCCGTGACCAGATCCTCGCGGAACGAGATCGAGGCATCGCCGTGCTGCTGATCTCAGAGGATCTCGACGAACTGCTCGCACTCTCCGACCGACTCCTGGTGATCTACGAGGGAGAGATCGTCGGTGAGATGCCGGCGTCTGAGGCGACCGCGGAGCGACTCGGCCTGCTGATGTCGGGGCAGAGTGAGGAGCAGATCGCATGAGTCGACGCCTCATCGTTGAGCCCCGCGGCCTGGCGCCCTGGTGGCTCAAGCTGCTCATCCCGATCGCTTCGGTGATCGCTGCGCTCGCCCTCGGCGCACTGTTCCTCACGTTGACGGGCAACGGTTGGCTCGACGCCTATGGGAAGATGGTCGACACCGCCTTCGGATCGAGTCGCGGCTTCTCCGAGACACTCGTCTCCGCCACTCCGCTCATCCTGACCGGGGTCGCCGCGGCGATAGCCTTCAAGATGCTCGTCTGGAACATCGGTGCGGAAGGGCAGCTGATCTTTGGAGCGATCGTCGCCGCAGGCGTGGGGATCTGGTTGAGCGCATCGACCCCTCCGATCATCGCCATCACCGCCATCGTCATCGCCGGTGCGATCGGCGGCGCCTTCTGGGCATCGCTCTCCGCCGTTCCGAAGGTGTATCTGGGGACGAACGAGATCATCACCACGCTGATGCTCAACTTCATCGCTCTCCTTCTGATGAACTATCTCGTGTTCGATAGCTTCAGCCCATGGCGCGATCCGGAGTCGGCACAGTTTCCCCAGGGACGACCGATGATCGACAGCGGCCGCATTCCCGAGATGTTCAACCGGCTCGACTGGGGATTCTTCATCGCCGTAGCTGTGGCCGTTCTCGCCTGGTTCATCATCAGCAAGACGCGAAGCGGCTTCGAGTACCGCATTGTCGGGGATTCATTCGACACGGCCCGCTACGTCGGAATCAAGGTTCCGAAGAAGGTGCTGGGGACGTTCCTCGCTTCGGGCGCCGCTGCCGGCCTCGCCGGTTCGATCATGGTCGCCGGGATCCTCGGCAGGATGGATCCGAGGTCGCTGGATCTCGGACTCGGCTTCACCGGGATCATCGTGGCGGCGCTCGCCCGCCTCAATCCGATCGCCATCATCCCGGTCGCCGTCCTGATGGGCGCGCTCCACAACGCCGGACCGGCCCTCCAATCGATCGGGGTTCCATCGGCGACGGTCACGATCCTCCAGGGTGCGATTCTGCTGTTCGCGGTTGGCGGCGAGTTCCTGATCTCGAACCGCATTCGGAGGCCCGAACGCAGTGTCGAGGAGACGACTGCCGGAGCGGAGGTGAGTCCGGCATGAACGAATCCGTACTCATGCTCACGATCGTTGCGGCCATCGGCCTGGGCACACCGATCGTGTACGCGACCGTCGGTGAGATCCTCGCGGAGCGGTCCGGGATCCTGAATCTCGGGGTTCAGGGGATGATGCTCGTCGGCGCGGTGATGGGCTTCTGGATGACATCTCAAACCGGGAACCTCTGGCTCGGCGTCCTGATGGCGTTGGTCGCCGGCGCTGCACTTTCTGTGATCCATGCCTTCAACTCGGTGACCTTGCGCGTGAGCCAGATCGTGTCGGGACTGGCGCTGACGATCTTCGGCACCGGCCTCGCGATCTTCATCGGTCGTGTTGGAGCCAACCCGCTGGTCGGTACGCCTTCTCGCGAGGTGTTCCAGCCGATCATGCCCGACGCGCTGGCCGATCTCCCGATCGTCGGCCCACTCGTCTTCGGTCACGACGCGCTTGTGTATCTGTCATGGGTCGTGGTTGCAGCGTCGAGTTACTACCTCTTCCGGACCCGTCCGGGTTTGACGGTGCGAGCGGTCGGAGAGGACCCAGCGAGTGCTGAAGCAGCCGGTATCAACGTATCACGAGTCCGCTACGTCCACATCATGCTCGGTGGTGCGCTTGCCGGTCTCGGCGGGGCCTATTTCTCTCTTGCGCTGGTGCCGTCGTGGCAGGACAACCCGATGGGGGCGGCCGGATGGATCGCGATCGCTCTTGTGATCCTGGCTTCGTGGAGACCGTGGCGGGCGCTTTGGGTTGCCTACCTCTTCGGTGCTGCCGGGCGTGTGAGCTTCACGTTCCAGACGCTCGGCATCGAGATTCCTGCCAGCCTGCTCAAGATGCTGCCGTTCATCCTGGCGATCGTTGCGATGCTGATCCTCACCAGCGGAAAGCGGGCCCG
>JAUXCV010000132.1 GCA_030618675.1 Acidimicrobiia bacterium
GGGACAGGACTCGAACCCGTACTGGATGGACCAAAACCACCCGTGCTACCAGTTACACCACCCCCCATTGGGGCACCCGAAGATTAGGCAGGACTCAGGGCTTCCGATCGGCGGGAGGACTAGATCAGTAGATCAGTAGATCAGTAACCGGGTGGCTGAGTCATCGCCTCCCACCTGCTACCTGCCGGACGGAGCCCTTCCCCTCACCCACTCGCTCACATAGCATGTATGCTATGTCATGGGGTGAGATTGAGATTGAGTCGGAAATACGACAGTGGTATCTCTCCCTCAGTGGCCCTGAACAAGCTCGCGTTCGATTCCACATCGACCGACTGGCCGACCAGGGTCCGCTGCTGGACGAACCACACACCCGTCAATTGGACGGGAAACTGCGAGAGCTGCGTTTCTATCTGAAAGGTCGACCGACAAGAGTGACGTACTGGATCGCATCGAGTCGACGAATCATCCTGTTGACCGTGTTCTCGAAGACTCGGAGACAGGAACGGGCCGAGATCAACCGGGCCAGGAGAGCCATGAATCGATGCATAACGGAACAACACACCGCAGGCGAGGAGTGAGCGCATGGATGAACGTACCGACTGGAGTGATCTCAAGGCATCGGAACCGATATCGGCAGACGACCAATCGGCATACGACGACGAGGCGAGAATCACCGCCTTTCGCGAGTTGGTCTTTCGGCTCCGCACCGAAGCGGGTCTCACCCAGAAGGAGCTCGCAGAACAGATGGGGACGACGCAATCGGCGATTGCCCGCATGGAGAGAGGGGGCACACGGCCAAGTCTGAACACCCTTGCAAAGCTCGCTGCTGTCGTCGGTCAGGATCTGGTAGTCGGTGTTGCCGACGGGCTGTCGGAGGACCCAACGATCGCCCGACTCGTCCGAGAAGGACATGCAGTCGTTGCAAGCCGCACGTGACAAAGGCTTCGCCTGATCTACTGATCTACTGATCTACTCAACGATCTCCCAGCCGCGGTTGATCGGCTCGGCTGCTTTCGCCGCCACCGCTCCTTCCGGAGCGATCGAAACCGCATCTTCCGCCTCGGACCTGGTCGGGAAGTAGGCGAAAAGCGCTGCTCCACTTCCGGTCATCATCACAGGAATGCCCCACCGGGAGGCAAGTTCGGCTCTCCATCCGTCGACAGTCGGATCGATGGCGACCGCCGCCGGGTAGAGATCGTTGCCGAGAGGTGCGTAGCCCCGCAGAGCGGGTGGCAGATCGTCGGCGCCGATCTCCGGGCCCCGCGGCCCTTCGAGACGGTCCCATGACCGATACACCGATGCCGTATCGAGGCTGATCGGCGGCACCACGATGGCGAAAGCGAATCCCGACGCGTCGGGTTGCGGCGATACGAACTCCCCGCGACCCGTGACGATCGCGGTACCTCCAACGACGGCGAACGGCACGTCGGAACCGAGATCGACGGCGATTCTGCGCACGTCGTCGAATGACACGGAGAAGCGCCGCGCCGCCAGGTTGAGCGCCGCAGCGGCATCGGCGCTTCCACCACCGAGGCCGGCGGGCGACGGGATCCGCTTGGTCAGAACGATGCGTGTCGGTTGAGCGTCGTCGCCGGCGTCCCGGGCGGCAGCAACGGCTCTCCATGCAAGATTGGTCTCATCCTCCGGCGCCCCCCCACCCGGGACCTCCATGCCGTCCTCGTCGGAATCTTCCACGGTGAGATCATCACGCCAGTCGATCGTTTGGAAAACACCTCGAAGCGGGTGGTATCCGTCGGCATGTCGCGAGCGGATCCGGAGACCGAGGTTGATCTTGGCGTACGCCGTGGCCCTCACGCGTCCACCTCTGCAGCGATCGCCACGAAATCGCCGGGTGACAGGTCCTCGGGTCGAAGGGTTGGGTCGATTCCGCATCGCTCGAGTAGCGGAACGGTATCGGGAATGATGCCGGCGAGACTCCTTCGCAACATCTTCCTCCGCTGCCCGAACGCTACGGTCGCGATCTCGATGGCGCGCTCCGCTTCGTCCGGTGCGGGGCGTCGCACGAGTTCGAGCACGGTTGAATCGACCGAGGGACTCGGATAGAACACGGTCGGCGGTGCCGTGAACGCAACCGATCCAGAGGCATGGAGTGCTGTGATCACCGACGGGATCCCGTAGTTGCGCGATCCGGGATCTGCGAGGAGACGATCGGCGACCTCTCGCTGCACCATGATCACGAACCGATCGATGCGGGGAGCGTGTCTCAGCGCATCGAGAACGATCCCCGTGCCGACGTTGTACGGGAGGTTGGCGACGAGAGCCCATGTTCCCTCTCCGAGATCGCCGTGGAGGTCGACGAGGCTGGCATCCTCATGTCGAATCTCGACGTTGGACAGATCCCCCACGGAGTCTTCAAGTACTCGTACGAGACCGGCGTCGATCTCATACACGACGACCCGGGCGCCCGTTGCGGCAAGTGCCCCTGTGAGTGTCCCCGTCCCGCCGCCGATCTCCACAACGTTCGACTTCGACGAGACATCGGCCAGTCGTACGATCCGTCGGATCACATTGGGATCAACAAGGAAGTTCTGTCCGTACGATTGGTTCGGACGGAGACCGTACTCGGCGAGGAGGCCCCGGATCGTTGCCTTCCCCTGCGGGCCCGGCTCATCCACGCGGCGTTCCGAAGACACGGGCCGAATTGTCAGAAGTGATGCGGGCGACATCGTCCGCATCCATTCCCCAGATCTCCGCAAGAGCGATACCGTTGAGGATCGACCACTCGGGGCGGTTGTCCTCGCTTCGGTGCGGCTCCGGGGTCAGGTACGGAGTGTCCGTCTCGACGAGCGTTCGCTCCGGCGGGGCTTCTGCTGCACCGCGCCGCACCGTGTCGCCGGTCGGGTACGTGATCGGTCCAGCGAACGAGAACGTCGCACCGAGTTCCCGGAACCGTTTCGTCCATCGGGGACCGCCCGTCCAGCAATGAAGGACCGCCTTCTCGCCCAGGTCCGCTTCGCCGAGGATCTCATAGACGTCGGCGAAGGAATCCCTGGTGTGGACGATCACCGGCTTGTCGAGATCGGACGCGAGTTGAACCTGGTCACGGAACGCCCGTCGCTGATCATCACGGGGCGACAGATTCCGGTAGTAGTCGAGTCCCACTTCGCCGATGGCCGCAGCCTCGACGGCAAGCGCTGAGATCCTGGCCTGTTCCTCATCCCACCGTTCGGCGTCGTGAGGGTGTAACCCGGTCGCCCACAGCACGCGGTCGGGCCGCTCCGCGGCGAGGCGGCGTGCCTGAAGGCTTGTCTCGAGATCAACACCGGGAACGAGCATCCAATCGATCCCCGCATCGACGGCCCGATCGACCGCGCCGGGCGGATCGTCAAGCATGAAGACGTGGCAGTGGCTATCAACCCAGGTCGTCATCGACACCCTTCTCGTCGTCGGCGAACGGCTCCATCTTGGCGTACAACGGTCCGAGTTCACCCAGTCGGGTACCTGCCGGGATCGTCGGGCACTCCCACGACGGCCCGTGCTCCCCCATCGGCACGGAGCACGCTTCGAGAAGCTCCACGGTTGTGAACGGAAGGTACGGGTAGAGAGCGACTGCGATGCCGGCGATGGCATCGATGGCAACGCTGAGCGTTGTTCCGGTTCGGGCCAAGTTGGTCTTTGCCGTCTTCCACGGTTCGCGCTCGTTGAGATACGCATTGACGGTCTGCGCACCGGCCATCGCCCGCTGGAGTCCGGCGCGGAGTTTCACGTCGGAGATCAGCCGACCGACCTCAGAGAGGGTCTCGTCGACCGACGCGTTCAGCGCTTCGTCCTGCTCATCAAGGTCGACCTGCTCCTGGGTGACCCCATCGAAGTAGCGCCCGGTCATCGAAACGACCCGATTGACGAGGTTTCCCCAGGTTGCGACGAGTTCGCCGTTGACCCGGCGGATCATGTCGTCATCCGAGATATCGGTGTCGTTGTTCTCCGGGAAGTTGATGGCGACGGCGTACCGGAGTGCGTCCGGTTCGAAATGCTCGGTGTACCAGGAGATCGAACGGCCGATGCCACGGCTGGCTGAGCCCTTCTCTCCCTTGAACGTGATGAACTGATTCGCCGGCACATCGGTCGGCAGGTTCAGCCCGCCGTACCCCATCAGCAGCGCCGGCCAGTACACAGCGTGGAACGGGATGTTGTCCTTGCCGATGAAGTAGTAGCTCTCTGCGTCGGGGTTCTCCCACCAGTCCTTCCAGGCATCGGGTTCGCCGCGCAGTCTTGCCCACTCCTTGGCCGCCGATAGGTAACCCATGACGGCCTCCCACCAGACGTATATGGACTTCCCCGGACCGAGATCGTCGACGGGAAGCGGGATACCCCAATCCAGATCGCGGGTGAAGGATCGGTCGTGGAGGCCGTCTTCGACCATCCCGATCGCGAAGTTGATCACGTGGGGACGCCAGCCCTCGCGAGATCGGAGCCATTCGAGCAGCGGCTCCTGGAACTCGGAGAGTCTCCAGTAGAAGTGCTCCGTCTCCCGCAGCACCGGCGTCGTTTCGGAAAGCTTCGAACGCGGGTCGACGAGATCGATCGGATCGAGGGTTCTACCGCAGTTGTCGCACTGGTCTCCGCGGGCGTCGAGGTACCCGCAGTGGGGACAGGTCCCCTCGACGTACCGATCCGGAAGGAACCGGCCGGCTTCCTCGTCGTAGAACTGCTCGCTCGTCTCGCGGTAGAGGTACCCGTTGTCGAGCAGATGCATGAAGAAGTCCTGGGCGACCTCCCGGTGCATGTCGGTCCCGGTGGTCGTGTAGAGGTCGTATGTGATCCCGACGTCCTCCCAGTTCTGCTCGACCTCGTCGTGGTAGCGATCAACGATCTCAGCGGGGCTGACGCCCTCTTCGTCGGCGCGCACGGTGATGGGCGTACCGTGGACGTCGCTGCCTGAAACCATGAGAACCTGATCACCGATGGCGCGGTGGTATCGGGCGAAAACGTCCGGTGGCAGGTATGCACCGCCCAGGTGGCCCAGGTGTCGGGACCCGCTCGCGTACGGCCAGGCGACGGCAACGAGGATGTATTTGGAATTGTTGGTGTCAGTCACGGTCTTGCGATGGTAGTGCTGCGACCCGGATTGGAGTTCGACGCGGACGGCTGAGCGACCTACACGCACCGGTACACTCGATCGGGCATGGCCGATCGGCACTCGACGTT
>JAUXCV010000244.1 GCA_030618675.1 Acidimicrobiia bacterium
TCGGCGAAGGTCGTGTCGGTGGCGAGTTCGTTGGTCAAGGTGAGGTCACCAGTCATAGAGAGGCTGGCCGGATGCGGCCGATGGCAAAGGTAGTGGCGCCAAGGCGTTACACCGAGGACTGAATCGAACGCGAGTCAGCCGATCGTCAGCCGAGGACGCGACGGACGAGGCTCTGACGGGCCGCGGATCTCCTTCCGGCGCTGAGTCCTACGGCGAAGGCTGCGCCCGCCACACCTACGGCGCCAACTGCGGCGGTGGTGCGCTTCAGGACCTTCTTTCGTGCACGACTGAACTCGACGATCGCCCAGCCACGGTGATAGGCGATGGTCTCGAGTGCACGGTCCGGGTTGACCGCCACGGGATGGCCGACGATCTCGAGCATCGGGAGATCTCCGGCGGAGTCCGTGTACGCATATGACAGTCGGAGGTCGTAGTCCTTCTCCTCAGCGAGCTTCCGGATCGCGATCGCCTTGCCTTCTCCGTAGCAGAACGGCTCGGCGAGTTCTCCGGTGTAGACACCGTTCTCGACGGCGGCCACCGTGCCGATTCCTCCGGTGAGTCCGATCGCTGCCGCGAAGTGATCGACGATCTCGATCGGGGAAGCGGACACGATGTAGGTGTCGCGATCGGCAGCATGGTGAAGATCGATGAGTCCCCGGGCTTCCCGCCGAACCTCGCTCTCGAGTCGCGGGATGATCTGCTCTCCGAGTTGGGACATCGTCTCGACCGAGAGTCCCCCGATCGCCTGAAGGATCCGATCCTTCACAGCGTCGGTCTTCTCGTCGGAGGCCCCGGCGAACAGGAACGTCGCGGCGCTTGTCGCGTCGGTTAGGAGCTCTCGATTGCTGACCATGCCCGCGCGATAGGCCGCCCATCCGAGGGTGAACACGGATGACCCGCTGATGATCGTTCGATCGAGATCGAAGAACGCTGCGCCTCTCCTGAGTGGTTGGTCGTTCATTTCGCAGTCTCCAGACCCTCGATCGGAATAGCGAACAAGCCCGCGGCTCCGGCCTTCACCGATGGCAGGAGACCCAGAGCGGTTGGAAGCAGTTGCTCGGCATAGAACGTGGCGGTGTCGATCTTCGCATCGAGCCAAGGATCTTCGTCCTCAGCGGCGGCGGCGAGAGCGAGACGAGCCAGGTAGTAGCCACCTGCGACGACCCCGAACATCTTGAGATACGGCGTTGCTCCGGCAAGCCGGTCGTTGGGATCTTCACACGCGAGCAACCATTCGGTGGCATCGCTCAACGACGCAACACCGGTGGAGAGCGACCTGCCGATCGCCGTGAGACGGGGATCGTCGGTTTCGCCGAGAGGACCATCGAGGGCGGCCATCTCGTCGAGGTACGACCGAACCACGTTCCCCTCGCCCATCGGGAGCTTCCTCATCACGAGATCGATCGCCTGGATGCCGTTCGTTCCCTCGTAGATGGGCGTGATCCGGGCATCTCGATAGTGCTGGGCGGCACCGGTCTCTTCGACATAGCCCATGCCGCCGTGGACCTGAACTCCGATAGAGGTCATCTCAACCCCGACGTCGGTGCACCAGGCCTTCGCCACCGGTGTGAGCAGCGCGACCCGCTCGCTGCTTGCGCGTCGGCCCACTTCGTCGGGATGGCGATGCATCCGTTCACCGGCGGCCGCTGTGTCGTAGAGAAGAGCGCGGGCGGCCTCGTTGTACGCCTTCATCGTCATCAGCATCCGGCGCACGTCCGGGTGCTCGATGATCGGGGAGACTTCGGTCTTGGGCGTGCCGATGGCTCGACCCTGGGTGCGCTCCTTCGCGTACTCCACGGCCTGCTGGTATGCACGATCGGAGATGCCGAGACCCTCGAGACCGACCTCGCGCCTGGCCTGGTTCATCATGGCGAACATGTAGCCCATGCCGCGGTTCGGTTCGCCGACGAGATAGCCGATCGAGTTGTCGTACGCCTGCACACATGTCGGGCTTCCGTGGATCCCGAGCTTGTGCTCGATCGACACGGTCTCGACGTTGTTCCATGCTCCGATCGTGCCGTCTTCGTTGACGAGCATCTTCGGGACGATGAACAGCGAGATACCTCTTGTCCCCGGAGGGGCATCGGGGAGCCGTGCGAGGACCAGATGGATGATGTTGTCGGAAAGGTCGTGATCGCCCCACGTGATGAAGATCTTCGATCCGTTGATGCTGTAGGTGCCGTCCTCGTTCGGGGTTGCCTTCGTGCGAAGCGCACCCACGTCGGAACCCGCTTCTGTCTCGGTCAGGACCATCGTCCCGGTCCATTCGGCGGTCACGAGCTTCTCGAGATAGGTGTCCCGGAGTTCGTCATCGGCATGGTCCCGGATGACGGTGATCGCCGATCCGGTCAGCATCGGATTCAGCGAGAACGCCAGGTTGGCCGAGACGAACATCTCGCTGACGGCGAACCCGACCGTTTCGGGGAATCCGTGGCCTCCGTGCTCCGGAGGGCCGGTGACGGCGCTCCACCCGGCGTCGACGTACTTGCGCCAGGCTTCCTTGAAGGCATCCGGTGTGGTGACGTGCCCATCGGCCCAGGTCGCACCGATCTCGTCTCCGGCCCGGTTCGTCGGAGCGACGACTTCGGCCATGAATCGGCCGGCCTCGTCGAGGGCGCCATCGACCGTCTCGGGGTCGACGTGTTCGAAGCCGGGGTACTCGATGATCTCATCGAGGTCCGCGATGTGACGCAGGACGAACTTGATATCGCGCAGCGGTGGTGTGTAATCGGCCATGCCCCGAGATTAGGCGGTACGGATTCGGCTTGAACCGGTGGATCAGTAGATCAGGCAGAGTCTTCACTGACTACTGACTACGGACTACTGACTACGGACTACTGACTACTGGCTACGCCGGCGAAGCCGGCCTACGCGTCGGCACCGACCGGTTCTCGGGTCTCGTTCGGGGTGAGCGTATCGGTCGCCAGGAGCGTGCGTACGTCGAGGGCGAAGTCCACGACCCGCGAATCGACCCACGTGGCGTTGTCGTCCAGCCAGGTGTCGATGAACGCCACCGTCTGGAGCGTGGTCGTCGATTCGGTCGGTCGTTCGGCGGTCATCGCTTCCCGTTCGCTCGTTCTCCCAAGGGTACGCCGCGCCCCAACCTACTCGACATGTCGACTCGTAGTCCGTAGTCCGTAGTCCGTAGTCCGACCGAACTGCCTCTCGCTTGGAGCTGGCAGCTGGTAGGCCTTCCTCCGCTACTCCGCTACTCCGCTACTTCGCTACTCCGCTACTTCTCCCGCGCCCACAGGCGCCTGAACTCATCGGATGTCTCCAGGAGTTCTTCGGCGGTTCCCGTCGCGTCGATCCTTCCGTCCTTCATGACGACGACGAGGTCGGCTCGCTGGA
>JAUXCV010000214.1 GCA_030618675.1 Acidimicrobiia bacterium
CGAGACCATCCATGGATGGTCCTGGCCGACGCCCGCTCCGTGAGCGAGCAACACACCGACCGGTCCGGGTTCACCGGCTGTGATGCCCGTCACGGTTCCACCGTCATACGTGATGTCCATGGCGCTAGTTTTGTCGACATGCGCATCGAGATTGCCGATTCAGCAGAAGAACTTGCTATCACCGCTGCCGACGTGCTGGCCGGGTTACTCAGCGACGGCCCGAAGACGTTCGGCCTCGCCGGAGGATCGACGCCACGGGCCGCCTACCGCGAACTGCAGACACGGTCCGTATCGTGGGATCAGGTGACGTGCTGGCTCCCCGACGAGCGCTGGGTTCCGCCGGAAGACCCCGATGCGAACACCCTCATGGCGCGAAGGGAGTTGCTCGATCACGTTCCGGCGCACTTCCTCGCTCCCGACACGACACTCGAGGACCCGCACATCACAGCCTCGGCTTACGAACTGCTCCTGGCCGCCGAACTCGATCCCATCCCGGACGTCGTACTGCTCGGTATGGGAGGAGACGGCCATACCGCCTCGTTGTTCCCGGGAACCGAAGCCCTCGACATCGACCGGTCCGGCTACGTGGCGAACTGGGTACCTGCGCTGGACACATGGCGCCTGACCGCGACGGTTCCGTTGCTGAGGAGCGCCAGGCACATCGTGTTCCTCGTCGCGGGAGCATCGAAATCACACGTGCTCAGGAAGATCCTCGTCGATGGTGAACCGTTCCCTGCAGGCGTGGTCTCGGAAGGGGCCGCAGACGTGACGTGGTTGTTGGACAGCGAGGCAGCAAGAGAGCTTTGAGCTTTGGGAAGAGGACCATCCTCGCCTCATCGCCATAATGCACGCCCCCAGAGCCCCCTCCGGCCCTTCGGGCCACCTCCCCCACTTCGTGGGAGAGGAAGAACACTCGGCTACTCCGCTACCCAGCTACTCCGCTACTCGGCTACTCATCAGAGTCCGCCTGATCTGATCGCTTCGATCATGAACTGGCCGATCGGCGTGTTGGCTTCGAGACGGTCGACCCGGTCGGCGACAAGGCTCTCGATGGTCGCCTGGCTGCATTCGAGTTCTACGGCCCGCTCGTCGATCTTCGCCGCCTCTTCCTCGAACTTCTCGACGGAAGGGAGGTCACCGCCGGTGGCGATGAGTTCTTCAACCGACATGTCCCCGACTTCCTTCTCAACGTCGTCAATGAGGTCTTGCATGAGATCGATGGTGACGTCGGCGATGTCGTCACACGTCTTCGGCTCGCCACCGCAGGCTGACAGCACGAGGGCGAGAACGAGAGCGAGGAGGACGAGAGTTCGTTGCAGCACGCCGCGGAGGCTAGACCTGCGCAGCGAATATCCGGTTCATCAAACGGTGTCGATCGAATCGATGATGCCGGTGATGACGGCCCGGATCGGACCGGTCGTCAGGCCGAAGATCTGGCGGGCCGAGTTGCCCTCGTCGATGATCAACACCGTCTCACCGACGCCGGCGCCAACCGTGTCGACGGCGATCGTGTATCCGTCGGGTTCACCGTTGACGTCGAGGATGTCGCAGATCATCAGGGCCCGCCCGTCGAAGAACGGATGGTTGATCGTGGAGACGACGTTGCCGGAGACCCGTCCGATCTTCATGTCGTCACCTGATCGACGATCCCGACGATCGCATGATCGACCGGCACGAATCGAGGTTCGAGCGCTTCGGCAGCTTCCCGCGACGCTACGAAGTAGACGAGTTCCCCCGGTCCGGCCATGTAGACGGCATCGGCGGCGATCACCGGTCGTCCGATCGGTTCCTGATGCTTGTCGAGCGGTTGGACGACGAGGAACTTGAAGCCTTCGAGGCCTTCGGACTTGATCGTCGCCACGACGGTCCCGGTGACCCTGCCCAGTTGCATCAGCGGTCCCCGGAGTGTCGAGCGAGTCGCTGGTTGAATCGAAGGTCCTCAGCGAGGTTCTGACGCATCTCAGCGTGGATCTGGGCGATGATCATGGACCGAATGAGGTGCCCGGTCGGCTCCGAACGCTCCACGGCTGCTCCCACAGCCTCCTCCACCTCAGCGACGGGGCCGCTGAACACGGCATATCCCTTTCCCCCGAGGCCATCGGCCAGGCGGACCGCGGGCAACGAAACGGCGGCGGCTTTGACACCGGCATCGGCGGCTTCGACGACGCTGGCGACGGTGTCGGTCTCCACGATCCCGGTCGCATCGCCATCGAAGTCGGCTTCCTCAACCGACGACACGATCGCTGCGACGACGTCGTTGTGGACGGCCGGGAGGAAGATCGAGTCGATCACAGAGTCCGCGCCCGTCTCGCGCCCGGTCTCGAGTGCAACTTCGACACTCGCCGTGTCCCCGGTGACGAGGACCAGGTAGCGCCCGGGATGAACCGTTCCCGCATAGATGGAACTCACCGGAGATGACTTCACCATCGCGTCACCCGTGAAGATGCCGACGGCGATCGAGGCGAACTCGACGATGGCGATCGCGGGATCAGACAATGCGCATCGCCCCCACGACGGTCACCCGGCGAATGCGGGAGAACGTCCTCGGGCGGGTCAATCCCTCGCCGGTCGGGCTGGCGATCGAGAAGGAACTGAAGCCTTCTCCCCCATCGCCGAGACCGGAGATGTTCGGGCCGTTCGCCACCATGATCGAACAATTCATCTCTCGCGCCATGCGGGTGATCGTGTCGACGTTCGTGGAATGGATCGACGCCGTGTGCCGAAATCCATGCTCGGAGCGCACGGCCAGGTCGATGGCGGCGTCGACGTCCTTCACTCGAACTACGGGCATCACGGGCATCATCTGCTCCGTCCAAACAAGGCTGTGGCCGGCAGGCACCTCCGCCAGGAGGAGGCGGACATCCGTGTCCGCGGACACCCCGATCTCGGAGAGGATGACCGCGGCATCCTTCCCTATCCATGCCGGGTTGATAACGCCGGGCTTCCCTTGCGAACCCATCTCCTTGAAGATCACCCGTTCGAGTCGCTTGAGTTCGTGCTCCTTGAGCCGGTACGCACCGTGAGCGACCATCGACTGGACGAGACGATCAGCGACGCTGTCGACGACGATGGTCGTCTTCTCGTCGACGCAGACGATGTTGTTGTCGAACGAACCGCCGCGCACGATGTCACGCCCCGCCTGATCGAAGTCGGCCGTCTGGTCAACGACCGCGGGAGGGTTGCCTGGTCCCGCGGTGATCGCCTTCTTCGGCATGGCGAGCGCTTCACGAACCACACCGGGACCACCGGTGACGAGGAGCACCGGTACGTCCGGATGCGCCATCAGTCGCTTCGCAGACTCAAGGGTCGGCTCGACAATCGCCGTCACGAGATCGGGTGGGCCCCCGGCGGCGACGATCGCCCGGTTGAGCACCTGGATGTTCTCGATCGACACGTCCTTCGCGTGAGGGTGAACGTTGAAGGTCACGGCATTGCCGGCGGAGATCATCGCGATCGAGTTGTTGATCACCGTCGAGGTGGGGTTGGTCACGGGTGAGATCGACCCGATCACGCCGTACGGGGCGAACTCGGTGACCATCATGCCCGAGTCGCCGGTGACCGCCTGTGGTTCGAGGTCTTCCGGGCCGGGGGTGCGCACCGTGACCAATCGGTTCTTGAGGGTCTTGTCCTCAGCCCGTCCGAGACCGGTCTCCTCACGAGCTAGATACGCCAACCGCTCGCCGTCGGCGAGCATCTTCGAACGCATCGCATCGACGATGACCCTCCGCTTCTCGAGCCC
>JAUXCV010000225.1 GCA_030618675.1 Acidimicrobiia bacterium
ACGCTCTTCCTCGCCTTCCCTATCGCCTTCAAAGGGCGAGTGGTTCAGTATGTCGGCCGTCTACTCCGGACCCACGCCGGCAAGCATCACGTAGAGCTCCACGACTACGTCGATGTACGTATTCCCGTCCTGGATCGAATGCACCGCAAACGACTCCCCGCGTACACCTCGCTTGGCTTCGACATCCCCAAGGGGAGAAGACAACAGAGGCGGCCTTCGGAGACAACGATCCGCAGGGACGAGCCGGCCGATGCGCTCTGACGGCAAGACCAGATTCGTTTGCACAGGTTTGACATGGGATTCAAGGACCAGGCCCGGACGCGAGAAAACGTACGGCTATCACTGTCGCCGAAATATCGCGATGCCGTACCGAATCAGTACGGTTTCGCTAGCCAGGCGATTCTGACGGGACGGAACCGTCAACTCTTCGGCCGCGAGACAGAGGAGCGCATCCGTCAACGACTCCAGGATCTCGGCGCCAACCATGATGATGCCGAGCGACCGCAGCGACCGATCGTGCGAAGCGGCCGACGACCCCACAGTCGATCGCCTCCGTCGAGAAGGCAGCGTCTGTATCCGTTGCTTAGACGGTCCTTTTCTAAAGTTATCGTTGCTTTCCTTACTTAAACAAGGTAGTTTGTCAGGACAACCATGACCGGCACACAGCCAACCGGGACGTACGAGACCCTCCCGTGGTTCTCACAGTTCGACCCACGCCGCAACTGTGAGATCCGCGTGTTCATCCCTGCCCCGCTCCGCGGCCCCTTCAACATCGGGGACATCGAGGCGCTCATCGACGTCGAGCAGCGACTCGCCGACGTCAACGCAGATCCCGACCTCGCACGGATCGGACCCATCCTCACAAGGTCGGAGGGCATCGCGTCGTCGCGCATCGAAGGCCTCGTCATGTCAACCCGTCGCATCTACGAGGCGAGCCAGCGTCCCGAAGACACCGATGACCGCCCCGCTCGCCAGATCGTCGGGAACATGGACGTCATGACCCAGGTCCTCCGCAGAACCGATCAACCCCTCACCCACGACGACCTCCATCAGTGGCACCGGGCGGTCATGGAACCCGAGCCGACGTCACGGCACACGATCGGCGCGTACCGCACCGTGCAGAACTGGATCGGTGGGCGTGCCGACACACCGGCCGGGGCGGCTTTCGTGCCTCCCCCACCGGATCTGATACCGGAACTCATGGACGACCTTGTCCGCTTCACAAACGAGCGAACCCTCTCGCCGATCATCCAAGCAGCGATCGCACACGCACAATTCGAGACGATCCATCCGTACACGGACGGAAACGGACGCATCGGCCGTGCGCTCGTATACCGAATCCTCTCAACCCGCGGTGCAATCCGAATGACGGCACCACCGATCAGCCCCATCATCGCCAGGGACCGCCGGCCATACATCATCGGACTCACCGCCTACAGGGACGGTCAACCATCGACGTGGGCCGACACGTTCGTTCACATCCTCGACAGCGCTTGCGGCTACAGCCTCTTCCTCGCTGCATCCCTCGCAGACCTCTCACGGTCATGGAACGGGCGGGTCAACGATGTCAGGCGCAATGCTGTCGATCACAGGATCGTCGCTGGTCTGCTCGACCACCCCATCCTCGATGCGAAACTCGTTGCAGAGCAGTTCGGTGTATCCACCGTTGCTGCCCGCGACGCACTCGATCGCCTCGCTCAACGGGGCATCGTCGTCGAACGCCCTCTGCGCAAGGGACGGAGAGGCCGCCCCGCGAGAGTGTTCGAAGCATCCGAACTCTTCGACCTCCTGGACCAGGACCCGCAAGTCCTCGCAGCACAACGACAATCAACCGAAGCGGACGCAGACACGGGCTCCGTTTGACATGAGCCACGCGCACGAACCCCGGCCGCGAGAAAACCGTCGGGATATGTGGGTGTCCCAAGGGTTCTCTTCGTAGCAGGGGCAGGATTTGAACCATCTCCGCTCGCCGAAGACCAACCCAGGCTCAATCCAACAGCCCACGTCCTCCAAGAGCCGCGAGGCAGCGGCAACGACGACGATGGCACGAGATCGAGACCGGGAAGGACTCGATCGAAGTGGGAATCACAGCCGGTGGACGACCGGCGAAGGAACGGGCGACCGTCGGGTCATGAGTCAGATGCAGCGGCCTTCGCGTACTTCCGCTGCGCTGCCTGTTTCGACACACCGAGCATCGCTCCGATCTCTGCCCAACTGCGTTCTGAGCGACGGGCGGAACGAACCGCTTCAGTCAGATCCTCATCTACCTCGTTGCGTTGCTCCACCAACTCAGCAATGGAGCGCAGCGCGTCGGTGTCGGCAACCTTCAAGTCTGCGGAGTCGACATCGTCGGCCCACCGCTCCAAGGCCTCGGCGCGGTCGGTTCTCGTCCCGCTCATGTGGTCCACCATCCCTTCAAGAACTTCGCACGTGCCTTCATAGCGTGAATGATCGCCGCACCGTCGTCGTCGATCACAATACCCACCTCCAACGGCTCCGCCGTTCTCGATGGTCCGATGAACATCGAGACGGCCGGGTCGTCGGTCTCGAAGGCTCGCCAATGGTGTCGTACTGCGTGCAGCATGTCCTCATTCGGGACACCGTGCTTTCGTGCGCTCGCTTCGATGTCCACAACACCAAAGTACCAGCCCGACGACCCAGCGTCAATACATGTTGACGATATCGGCTGGTGGGGCTTGACGGCCTCCGGCCTTGAGTCGACTTGAGCGTCGGTTTGGCATCAAGTTCCGGCACACGTACGACCAACCTCCACGTCCCGCGCGATGGACGAGCGATGGAGGGCTACCTCGACGACCCCCGGACGCGAGAGAACCCTCGGGATATGTGGGTGTCCCAAGGGTTTTCTTCGTAGCGGGGGCAGGATTTGAACCTTCTACTCTCGCCGAAGCCGCACAAGGACCGCACCTAGAAACCACAGCGGAAGAAAGCCGTTTGGCAGCATGAGACGAAGACTCACGGCACGAGGTCGAGACCGAGAAGGGCTCGACCGAAGTGAGGATCCCGTCCGACGGGCGAACGGCGAACGCCTGGGCGACCTTCGGGTTATGAGAAAGACCCGACCCGCTGACCGGGGGAAACCCGTGGAACGCTTGTCCTGACTGGCTTTCGACCTCTCATCGTTTCGCGTTGTTTCCCCTTCCATCCCACCCTCTCGCGGTATGGACGCGGTATGGAGACATCGGAGTATCCCGTGTGCAGGGATCAGATCGATGTCCCGGATCCCTTCTTCGTCTACCGATCCTTCTACCGGGTCCCGAGAGTCGGAGCCTGGAAGGAGAAGCGATCGTGAAGGGCTACGTGACGAAGAAAGGCGATCGTTGGTATGCGGTCATCCACGAGGGATTGGATCCGGTCACCGGCAAGGAGCGTCGTAGTTGGCATCCCGCCGACACGAGCCGTGAAGAGGCGGTGCGGCTCGCTGCTCGTCTCACCAAAGAGCTGAACGGCCGTGACGACGAAGGCCAATCGCTCAGCTTCGGCGCCTACCTGACCACCAGGTGGCTGCCCGTCAAGAAACCCGAACTGGCACGTTCGACGTGGGACGGTTACTGCAGGAAGATCGAGAGGCACGTCCTTGCATTGAGCTTCGTGCTGCTGCAGGAGGTCACGCCTGGGACGCCGCCACGATCC
>JAUXCV010000476.1 GCA_030618675.1 Acidimicrobiia bacterium
TACGCAGGGGACCGTTCACGGATCCAGTGGTCATTCGACGAGGAGAGCCCTGGGCGGGACCTACGGGGAGTCGGCGTCATCGGTAGTCCCCGGATCAGCATCGAGACGGATGTGGTCAACACGGTGCTCACGAACGGGGCGCGTTTCTACGTCGATCACGCGCATCCCGAGTACTCCAGCCCGGAGTGCGCCGACCCGGTATCTGCCGCCCTGTACGACAAGGCAGGTGAGCGGGTGATGGCTGATGCTGTGGAAGCAGCCCAGCAGGTGCTCGGTCCGGACGAACGGATGGTCGTCCACAAGAACAACACCGACGGCAAGGGCAATTCATACGGCGCGCACGAGAATTACCTGATCGCTCGCTCGATTCCGTTCGAGGAGATCGTGCGACACCTCACAGCGTTCTTCGTCACACGACAGATCTTCACCGGGTCGGGGAAGATCGGTTCGGAGAACGGTCGGCCTCCCGTCGACTATCAGATCACTCAGCGCGCCGACTTCTTCGAAGCAGAGGTAGGCCTGGAGACGACGCTCAAGCGGCCGATCATCAACACCCGTGATGAACCCCACGCGGATCCGGCCCGGTATCGGAGGCTGCACGTCATCATCGGCGATGCCAACCGCAGTGAGGTTCAGACCTTCCTGAAGCTCGGGACGACGGCGCTGGTCCTCGATGCCATCGAGGACGGCGCATTCTCTGATCCGATCGAGCTCGTTGATCCCGTGCGCGAGGTGTGGTCGGTCAGCCATGATCCGACACTTGGATACGCCATGGAGACGACGGATCGGGGCCGACTCACCGCCCTCGAGATCCAGTGGCACTACCTCGGGGCCGTTCGACGGTATGCCCGATCGGTCGGCGTCGGCCCCGTCTGGGAACAGGTGCTCGACGAGTGGGAGCAGATCCTCGTTGATCTCGAGAAGGACCCGCTCACGACGGCCGATCGCCTCGACTGGACGGCGAAGCTGAGGATCCTCGAGGGTTACCGGCGGCGGGACGGACTCACGTGGAGCGATCCGAAGCTTCGTCTCCTCGACCTTCAGTACCACGACGTGGATCCGCAACGGGGCTTGTACCAGCGCCTCGTGGATCGAGGGGCGATCCAACGGCTGTTCGACGACGAGCAAGTCGAGTTGGCCGTCGCCGAAGCTCCCGAAGACACGAGAGCGTTCTTCCGGGGATCATGCGTCCGTCGCTATCCGGAAGCTCTGGTAGCCGCCAACTGGGACTCGCTCGTCTTCGACGTCGGTGAGGAAACGCTCAAACGCGTTCCTATGATGGAACCGTTGAAAGGCACGAGACGGCACGTTGCGAAGCTGCTCGATGCCTCACCGACCGCGGCAACGATGATCCGGGCCCTTGGAGGGAACGATGGCTGAACAGGAACGCGCACGACGTTCGTCCGACCGGACAGACGACAAGACCGATCGAGACAAGATCGAGACAACCGTCGATGCCGAGGAGATCGGCGAGAGGATCGACGACCTGCTCGATGAGATCGACACCGTGCTCGAAGAGAACGCCGAGGAGTTCGTGAAGAACTACGTTCAGAAGGGCGGCCAATGACCACCCGGATGCCGATACCCCCCGACGACGGGACCATCGTCCCCGCTGCGAGCTTCTCTGCCGTGTTGAAGCAGCACCATCTGGCGCCGTCGTGGGAGATCCCGCCGGGGTCGATCGACGCGCCGGAGGCCACAACGATTCTCGCGAT
>JAUXCV010000442.1 GCA_030618675.1 Acidimicrobiia bacterium
GTCACGACGGCAGATCCGTTCGAAGGCCTTGCGGCGGTGATGGAAGGCCGCCGGGATGCCGGACTTGCGAGCACGCTCGCGTTCACGTACCGGGATCCCGCTGTGGCATCCGACGTGCGTCGGAGCTTTCCGTGGGCGGAGCGCCTCGTCACGGTCGCGTACGCCTACCAGCCGGAGGCGGGCACGGCGACCACGGACGTTGCCACCCTGCGGATCGCTCGCTTCGCCGACGGCGACGCCTACGTCGGTCTGCGAACCGCACTCGATGCGGTCGCTGCACGCCTGGCCGAATCCGGACACCGCTCGGAGGTGCTCGCCGACGACTCACGGCTCGTCGATCGTGCCGCCGCCGTGCGTGCAGGAATCGGGTGGTGGGGGAAGAGCTCGATGGTGCTCATCCCCGGCGTCGGCCCGTGGGTGCTGATCGGGTCCGTTGCTACCGATGCCTCCCTCGAGATCGGTGCCTCGATGGATCGCTCTTGCGGTTCGTGCATCGCATGCATTCCCGCGTGTCCGACGAACGCGATCGTTGCCGACGGCGTCCTCGACGTGCGGCGATGTCTCGCCCATCTGCTTCAAGCCCCGGGTGTCATCCCGATCGAACTGCGGACGGCGGTCGGAGACCGGCTCTACGGATGTGACGAGTGCCTCACCGCTTGCCCGCCGGGCAAGCGGGTGCTGGCCACCGCATCGCCGGTCCCCGGGCCGACGATCATGGGGGTCCTCAGTGCTACCGACCGCGAACTGCTCAAGAGATACGGGCACTTCTACCTTCCATCGCGACGGCCGAGGATCCTGCGCCGGAACGCCCTGATCGCAGCCGGGAACGAACGCTCGGAAGAACTCGAACCGGTCATTGTCGGCTATCTCGGGCACCCGGATTGGATGCTCCGGGCTCACGCCGCCTGGGCGATCGGTGAGTTCGGGACAGATCTCGGGCGAGCCTCCCTCGAAGTGGCGCTCGAAGACGAGCACGATGGGCGGGTTCGGAACGAGATCCACGGAGCGGGGGAGCGGTGGCGGACCGGTCCCGGTCTACGCTGACGGAATGCTCATCATCTCCGATGTCCACGGGGCCTCTGAGGCGCTTCGCAGTGTCGCGTCGATGGGCGAACCCCTTCTGGTCCTCGGCGATCTGATCAACTACATCGACTACCGATCGAACGAAGGCATCGTGGCCGATGTCTCGGGAAGGGAACTCGTCGACGAGTTCGTCAGGATCCGTGGAGCCGAAGGCCATGAAGCAGCCTCGGAGATGTGGCACCGTCATTGGAAGGGACACGAGGCGGAGTTGAGCGAGCGGTACCGGACGGTCACGGAGGCCGCCTATCGGGACGTCTGCGACGCCCTCCGCGGATGTGAGGCGTTTGTGACGTACGGGAACGTTGATCGACCCAAGATGCTGGCCGACAACCTTCCCGAGGGGGCCCGATTCGTGGATGGAGAAGTCGTCGTGATCGACGGCTTCCGGGTCGGGTTCGCAGGGGGAGGAATGACGCGGATCGATACGCCGGGCGAGATCAGCGAGAGCGAGATGGCAGCGAAACTCGCGAGCCTCGGCCCCGTGGACATCCTCGCAACGCACGTCCCTCCCGCCGTCCCCTCGCTCGCCTGCGACGTCATCGGAGGACGCGAAAAGGGTTCGGTCGCGATCCTCGACTACATCGAGCGAACGCAGCCGCCGTTCCACTACTTCGGGGACATCCACCAACCAAGGGCGACGACCTGGCGCCTCGGTTCGACGACGTGCATCAACACCGGCTACTTCCGAGCAACCGGAAGAGCGACCCGCCATGGATAGCGTCGACCTGGACCGACTCGCGTCGGCGTACGCGCATCGCCCTCCATCCGTTTCGTCGATCGAACGCGCCGAACGTGCAGGCCTGC
>JAUXCV010000068.1 GCA_030618675.1 Acidimicrobiia bacterium
CGTGTCGAGGTCATACTTGTCCGCCGGGTACCTCCCGAGAACCTGACAGCCATCCTCAACGGGAAGCGCAACGACTCCGTCGTCAATCATGACACGGTCGAACCGCTCTACAACAAGACTCGACACCCCGGCACCGTCGGTAACGATCTCATGGTGCGGAACCGTGAACCCGCCGGATAGTCGCGCGGCGGTCAGCATCTGGTGCTCGTTCGCGATCAGGTGCGGATACTCGGGCGCGTTCAGCTTCACGATCACGAAGCCGGTCGACGTTCGCTGCGGGAACGAGATCATCTTCCCCGAAACTCTGCCCGACATCTTGGGCTGCACTCCCGGAATCGCCACACGATCGAACCGGGCATCTGGCGCTACGGCCACGGATCGCTCGAACAGAGCATCCAGATCGGTCTCCATCCAGGGTCGTTCCGCAACAAGCGGTTCAGGACGCTCCGGTGCAGCACCGTGAGGAACGATCTGTACATCCCCGATCGTGTCTCCCCCGACAGCAAGCAATTGGGACAGTTCGTCATCGGCAGAAACCTTGAGCATGCGCCGCAGAGCGGTCAGTCTTCGACCTTCCGGCAGCAGACCGGTGAAGAATGGCGGTAGCTGTCTCGCCGGTGCCACGACCGGTTCTGTCGACACCGGCAACGTCGAAGCGACCGGCTCACCGCCGTAGTCGTCCAGGTACCGGAACTCGACCCGGTCGTCGAACCGTTCCAACGTGGCCGCCGGCATGCCCGCCTTGTACACGTCAGAGAGCATCACGAACCTCAAGAGTCAATCCAAGAGCGTCAAGCACCGCAACGAGCACGTCCAACCGAATCGTTGCCTTCCCTCGCTCGATCTCTGACACGGTCTTGCGGGACACGCCCGCGAGACTCGCGAGCGTCTCTTGATCTATTCGCAACGCCTTGCGACGAGCACGAACCTGCCCACCGACCACATCCATGCAACCGTTCGATGCCATGAGGAACAGCTACTCGAATCTGATCGAAATGGAACCCTGTTTGTAACCGTTCGATAGCATTCGCAAACAACGATCGGTGATTGAGGCACTATCGTCGTGCGACGTAACCGAACGGTCGCATATGGCCGACGTTCAGTCCCGGAGCGTCTTCAGGATGTCCTTCATCAGCAGGACCAGGTGGAGATCGTCGGTGGGGGAAGGCTGGAACTCGGGGATCAGGTGAAGGTAGAAGCTGCGAGCCTCAACCGACTCGGCGTGCACGAGCAGCCCTCGGCAGCCGATCTCGATTCCGAGTTCGGCCGTCCGTGTGACGACATCCTGCAACATCCCGGCACCAAGGCCCTGACCCTCGTGATCGACATCCACACCGAGACGCGTGAGCAGGGCAACGGGTTGGGGATATCGTCCGGCGCCTTTGCTCAGCCGATCCGGAGTATCCCCGATCGCGATGCTTGCCATGCACCAGGCGTAGTACGCGACGACTTCGCTACTACCGGTTCGGGTGACGACACGGACCCTGCTGGTTCCGACGGCGTTCGCCTGCAGGGCGTGGTAGCGGAGCCATGCGGCCTGCTCTTCGGAACGACACCGAAATCGATCAATGTCGTCGTCTCCATCGAGGAGCCGTGGTGCCCGATATCGAGTCATCACTCCTCGACGAACGGAGACGGGCGCCGCATCAGCTCTCGCAGGCCGGGGAGATCACGCGCCTTGCGCTGGTTGGCTTGCTCCCATGCCCGTCGGGACTCGGCATCGAGAACGAATTCGGATCGATCGGCGAGGATCCGGTGTGCGGCCACCGTGAGATTGGCGACGACGAATCCCGTCAGGTCCGTCCCCGATATCTCGACGGCGCGATCGATCAGTGCCCGGTCCTCAGGTGTCGTCCTCACCTCGAGGCGCTCGCTCCGTCTCCGCTTCACTTCAGCAGTCATTCCAACCTCAGAATCGTACGGCCATTGTACGGCCACACCAGTCCGGTGTCAACAGCACATCCTGGCGGTTTCAAGTGGTGCTCGCTACGAGTGGGCCATATCGCCCGGGTGGCGTGTCCCGGTCAGGTGCGCACCGTGAACGCGTCCATCGAAGGATCGGGTTCGACGGGATGGACGTCGACCGAGCGGACCCGTGCCGCTCGCGGCCCCTGCTCAAGGAACTCGACGTACTGTTCGAGCACCCGCTCGTCGCCCTGGACTCGCGTCTCGACCGACCCATCCGGGGCGTTGCGCACCCAGCCGCTCAGGCCGAGTTCCCTGGCCACGTGCGCCGCTGAATAGCGGTAGCCGACACCCTGAACCCGGCCGGTGATCCTCGCGATGATCGCTTTGTGATCCGCCACGACTGCCATGGTTGCAGATTGACACCGTGGGAGTTCCTAGACGGCTCCGTTACATGTAACATGGGTAGATGGCAACACCACAGAGCGACTCATCCGCAGAGCGGGTGGCCAACTACCGGAAGCGGATGAGGGAACAGGGCATGCGGCCGATCCAGCTGTGGGTGGCCGACGTCCGCTCTCCGGGCTTCTCCGCTGAGGCGCATCGCCAGTCGGTCGCCGTCGCGGATAGTGAGTATGCCTCGGACGATCAGGCGTTCATCGACGAGCTCAGTCTCGACGAAGCGTGAGACGCTCCGAGATCTGGACGGCGGCAGCAGGGAGCGGATATGCGGGCAAGCCTCGCCCGGTAGTGATCATCCAGGATGATCACTACGACGCTACGGACTCGGTGACCGTGTGCGCGTTCACGACCGATCCGACGGAAGCACCGCTCATTCGGCTCCCGATCGTGCCCGACGATCAGAACGGTCTGCGAGAGACGAACCGTTTGATGGCTGACAAGATCACGACCGTGCCCCGGTCCAAACTTGGTGAGCGAATCGGCCGCCTTGCCGACCGGGACATGGTCAGACTCGAACGTTCCATCGCCGTGTTCTTCGGCCTCGCCGGTACCTGACCGACCCAAACTGAGAGCAGCACTCGACGCGAACTGGTGCAGTCGATTCGAACGAGCGGAACACCTTCGCGGCGGCCAAATCCAGTTGACACTCTCATCCCAGTGTTCGCCGGCATGCCGCCACGGCAACGACCGGATTGAGCGGCATCGGCCCACCCGACAGCGGGTGTTCCTTCAGGGGGTGGGGAATTCCGGCGAGCAGGTCTGAGGAGTCTCCATGAGCGTGGGCAACAGGATCCCCCAGCTCCGCACCGGATGCTCGTGTTCCTGCGCTACTAGCGATCGAGCCGATCGATGGAGTTCAAGACCCGTCGTTGAATGCCACCAACCACGCGGAGCAGCTGAGTTCGCTCCCTCAACTCAGTCGCAGTCACGTGGCCGCTCTCGAGAAGGTCCGCAGCGAACGACAGGTCCTTCTCCCGACCAGCGACCAGCTTCGCCACGACCAGATCGACGGGATCGAGGCAGACGCCTTCCGCCGGTTCGGCGTCGACCGGGGCGAAAGAGACCAGCCGATCCTCCCACCCTTCCGGCAGTGTGGCCGTCGAGACACTGACACCTTGCCCGTAGTAGCCGAACGTCTGGTGGAACAGCGAGTCCTCTCCTATCGCTCCATCCACCATGTCGGACTTGGCGTTGTACGCGTCGTCGAAGAACGCAATGTCGGCTTCCACCGACAGTGTGACCGTCTCAGGGAGCACATCAGATGGGTACGTGGCCAGGATCGCCTGGCTGCCGATCACGAGTATGCGGCCATCACCGGCAACATTCGCCGCTGCCCTCAGAATGTGAGCGAGTTGGGTCCGGTTCATTTCTAGGTTCTCCCGCTTTCGTACTCGATCCAGGATGCAAGGACCTGGTCGCGTTCCGCTTCGGACAGCACACCGGCGAATGGCGAGTTCTGTCGTAGGTCGCGACAGCGAGGTGACCGAGATGTCAACGCTGCAAGCATGTCCTCAATCGGAGCGTCGAGTAGTCGCTCCCACTCGTCCAGCCACGAGCGCGCCTGACCTCGGGCAATCTCGCGCATCATCTCCAGATTTCGGAGTGCAAGCGATCGAGCGCCTCGTGGGTCCATGACGATGCGACCGGCAACGGCGAACGCCAACCAGAGGCTCCGGCGCTGATCGCGAGTGAGTCGGAGCGTCCGGTCACGCAAGCTCTCCACATCGGCACGTCGAACCCGACGGTGAGTGCCCACCGTCTCGAAGGGCAGGTCCCCGCGGTCACAGAGATCGACCACGTGTTGCCTGGATGAGTTAAGCAACCGGGCCGCTTCGCCCGTTGTCAGCATGTCGGCGAGAGCCGCCTTGTCGTTCTCGATAATCGCATTCGCTTTGATCGATCTCATATCCAACACTATACTCTCAAACACAAAAAACACAATACCCTTCTATATATGGTGATTATTGGGTCTATTAGCTCAATGTCTGTATCCAAGCCGGAGAGGTGACGACGCCTCCGACGAGAACCCTGGCGTTGCCGCCGGCACCGGCCCATACACCCTTCACAAGACCCACTCCCGCTTCCCGATCGTCTCGATCACCTGCTTTGGGGCGATGTGAGCGAGGTAGGTATCGGTGGTCGCCAGCGACGCGTGGCCGAGCTGGCTCTGGATGATCGGCATCGGCACTCCTTCCATCATCAGTTCGAACGCATGCGTATGGCGCAGCCCGTGCGGGTGTACCCGTTTGTTGACACCGGCCTTGCGGGCGAGGCGGGGCAGGAGCGTCCGGATCTGCGACGGCGGGATCGGGTTCCCCCGCAGCGTGCAGAACAGCGGAGCGTCACGGGGCAGGTTGAGGCGCCGCCGGTACTCGATCCAGGCTTCAACGATCCGGCCGGCGCCCGGATCGATGCCGACGGTCCGGCGCCGATCCCCCTTGCCGTGCAGCACCGTGACCGACCCGGCTCGCAGGTCGACGTCCTTGGGTCGCAGCGCCAGCGCTTCGCTGCAGCGCAGACCGGCGCGGTACATCATCGTGATCAGCGCTCGGTACCGGGACCCGGTGCTCGACGTCGCCGAGCACTGAGCGAGCAGCCGCCGCACCTCGCCGGGAGTGAGCACCTCGGCGGGGTAGGTCTGGCCTTTGTTGGCCGGCGTGCGGCCGCGGTGATGACCCGGCCGTGTGACGTCGATCCCCATGGGGGCACCGTACGACACGACCGGTGCCGATTCCAGACCCCTGATCACCGAAAGACGCGACCGGATGTGCCGACCACGTTCACACGTTCCGGGCACCTCGCGGCGTGGTACGTGCTGGGTGTCCGTCCCCAGCTAGTCGGCAGAGCCCACCCCGCGCAGGAAGTCGATGTGATCCACCCACCCCGGGAAGTCGATCAACGGATTGCGATTCTTCTGAATCTCGGAGATGGACTCGTTGCGGTGGATCTCGTACTTCCCGGGATCGGCTTGCTTCGACCACTCGATCAGCATGTCGATCGCTTCCTGATCCATGACGGAAGGCCCCAGCTTCCCCTTGTGAGCGATCAAGAAGTACAGCGTCGCCCTGGCGACGATCGGTCTCGATCTGAACGGCTGGAATCGCTTGGGGCCGGTGGCCTTGAGACCCGCTTGGGGGATGTACTCGGGAAGCTTCGCGGGGCCGGGGGTTGCGGCCGGGTCGTCCTCGAGCATCCGGTAGACCGAATCGCTGCGGAAGTTGTTGGCGGCGCCGTCGGCGGCGAACAGATGATGGAGATCGGCCCTGGCAACGGGTTCCTCATGGAACCACGATTGCGGAACCACATGCTCACAGTTCAAGAACTGGTTGTTCCTGAACCGGCGGGGGAGGTCATCGGACATGTCCAGTTCGGTGACGAGATCCTTCAGCAACAGTTGCTCCGGCGCTATCAATGCGCCGGTGTAGATGCAATGGAGCATCCGGTCCGGATGGATGTCGACCCACGTGTAGAGATGCGAGCGTGAGCGGTCGTACTTGACGTCCTCCAGAACCAGGCTGGATTCGAGACCACGCCCTTCCATCGCCGACCGATGGAGCGACTCGAGGCCCTCGAGGCGTTCCGGGAACGCTCCCGCCACCGTCAGACCACCCGCCTCGGACACACGCTCATGGAGTCTGTCGTACAGTTCGTCTTTGGAGAGTTGTCCGGCATCCACGTCGGCCGGCAAATCTCCGTAATACTCGTTCGTGCGATCGACCCGCTCCGCGTCGGTCGGCAGGTAATCATCCTCGCGCCGCCGCTGGAGGTATGACAGGCCCCGCAACACGCTCCGTTGCTCCTCTCCCTTGAAGAGCTCGAACATGGTTGCGCCCGCTGCAGACGCTCCCCGGCCGGTGGTGATGACGGGATCGGTCCCTTCACCGATCGTGATGTTGATCGTGACGGGCCCGCCGCCCGACGCCGGCGGCTTGATGTCGACCGGAGCATCGGAAATCGCCTCGAAAGCATCGACAAGCGCTTCGTCCAGCAATGCCCGGGCCTTGCCCGTCAACGCTTCGGCCTCTCCACCGAGCCACGCGACGATCTGGCTGATTCGAACACCCTCGTTGACGGTCACCATGCCGTCCTCCGCGCCGCTGCCGCCGGGAAGGTTGCTGCCGAGAGCGTCCCGGTACGACTTGATTTCGTCTTCGTCGGTGATCTCCAGGCCGGCGTGGTGCAGCGCCACCACCTCCCACTCATCGTTGAAGACCGGCGACCCGCTCGAACCGGGAGCCGTGTCTGTCATGTAGTGCAGGTGTTGGTCGAGGATCAGGGCAACGAAGTTCTCACGCAGCGAGACCTGTTTGGTGCCGCCGCCCGGGTGGTGAATCACGTTGACGCGCTCACCGGGATGCTCCTTGCCGACCCGGCCCACGAGAGGGGACCAGCCGAACCGACCGAGATCCACCCCCTTGCTGTTGACCGGCTCGACCGCCACCAGGGCACAATCCAGCTCCTCGATCGGGCTCTCAAGGAAGAACACATCCGGCTGGAACTCGAACTCAACAGGTGCACCCGCAGAACCGTCGGCGTTCGCCACGTAGTTGAACTGCACGAGATTGGTTCGGGCATCCGCTCGATGGCGCAGTACGTGGGAGTTGGTCAGCATCAACCGTGGCGAGACAAGGAACCCGGTGCCGTTGGCTCGACGCTGCGTCCGGGTGACGATCCGTCCGATCGATCGGGCTACCCGGGATCCGGTGTGCATGAACCGAATCGGCATGATCTCGGAGCGGCCGATGATCTTCTCGAAGACGATCTGGCCGGGACGGTTCAACCCGGCGGGCGATGGTTCATCGTTCGATGCCATCCGCACGCCGTCTTCCTGGACCTCGGCCTCCGCTGCCCGGCGGGCGGCGTAGTCTTCAGCCGCGTCCGAGTGCTGGAGGTACGCGAGCCGGTTCACCGTCTGCTCGGTTGTGGCCAGACCGGCCCAGTCCCCGGCGGCGTAACTCCTCAGGACTTTCTCGCGGTCGCCCGCCGTCTCCTCCATGCGCTTGATGAGCAGCTGCTCAACTCCCGGGTCGTGCACCATGCTGTTCCTCTCCTCCGCGACCGGGACACGCTCTCCCGGACTTGCCCTCCAAGCGTACCCAACCGCCCGGAGGGTGACGCGGTGTATCGCTCTTCGCCGGAACGCACCCGGATGCCCCAAGGAGCACGACGTCCGCTACAGGTCGTCCGCCACAGGCTCCACTCTCGTTCCACGATCGTCTTGATGACAGATCAGGCACGCGGGAAACCACCGGGCATCAAGGCAACCGCCGGAACGGGTCGTGGACAGCCCGAGTCGACGGCCCTATGTCTCTTCGGGTTTCGGGAAGATCCAGGCTGCCAGCAAGAGCGCAAGCAGAGCGCCGGCGATCTGCGCGGTGATGAACGGACTCACCGATGACGGAGCGATCCCCGTATACGTATCGGTGA
>JAUXCV010000328.1 GCA_030618675.1 Acidimicrobiia bacterium
GGTTGCACACTCCGGGCACAGTTGGCCGACCGAGGCGTCGTTGCTGCATTCGACGCAGATCGGTCTCTCGCAGCGCGTGCACGACAAGCCGGTGATGCGATCCGGATGTCGGTAGCAGACGGGCACGGTCGTCTCGGTGGGTTCCATGTCGATTGCAACCTACCGACGGGTCCGGCGTAATCCCGCAACCCGGACTGACCGGGAACCGTAGGTCTTCCAACGGTTGAGCGAATGTGATATCACTTTGGGTATGACTGATAGCATGATCGCCATGCGACAGATGATCACCCGTCTCGACGATGATCTCCACGAGGCTCTGAAACGCAAGGCAAAGGCCGAGGGGAAGTCGCTGAACGCGTTCGTCGTCGACGCGCTCGAGGGAACGGTTCAGCGCGAGATATCCGGTGACGAGGCGCTCGAGCGACTTCGGGCCGCCGGCTGGCTCTCGGATGCACCGCCTCCGGACGGGCCCATCCCCACATGGGAAGAGGTTTGGGAAATCACCAAGGGATCCGGATCTGCCGTGAGCGATGCGCTTCAAGAGATGAGGGATGAGAGTTGGTGATCGCATACGCGGACACGAGTGCTGTGGCTCGAGCATTCCTCGTCGATGAGGCGGAGCACGAAGCGTTGAAGGAGTTGCTGTTCGCGACTCCGGGATGCGCAGTGACATCTGATTTGACCAGAGTCGAGTTGAGCGCGGCGTTCAGGAGAGCCGCGCGAGCGGGCAGGATCAGCGATCCCGAGCGACTGATCACAACAGCTCTGGCCGAGGTCTCGCGCTCGGGCGGTCTCCGGACGGTCAACCTGAAGATCAGAGAAATCGAGAACGAGGTCCTTCGCCTCCTTGCCCAACATCGCCTGCGTGCGGCAGACGCAATTCACATTGCCACTGCGATCGTGGCAATGGACGGTCCAGAGGGGGTGCAGTTCATCACCCGGGATCAGAACCAAGCAGATGCGGCGCGCACTGAGGGGTTCGAGATTCTGTAGCGATCAGGCGTTCATCCGACGGGGACGCTACCTCCCCAGCCTGTCGAGGGAGCGGAACAAGATCCCGCCGGCCGGGAGGAACCACGGCGTGCCCCGGTAGTACGGCCGGGTCGGATGAGGCAAACCGAGGAACGGGTTGTCGTTGATTGCCCCGCCTATGAGGCCACCGACTTCGGTGCCGAGGTATGTGGCGAGGCTCATCCCGTGGCCCCCATATCCGACGGCGTACCAGATGCCCTCGCCTGTGCGCCCGAGATGGGGCAGCAGGTCGAACGTTGCCGCGAGTTTGCCGCCCCACACATGGGTGATCTCAACGTCGGCGATCTCCGGGAACAGTTCGCCGATCGTCTTGTGCATCCCGCCCGCGACGGTGAAGAGATCGAGATCGGGAGAGAGGTTGGGTCGACCGCCGATGAGGAGACGGTTGTCGTCTGATCGGCGGAAGTAGTTGAGGAAACGCCGCTGCGTCCAGTACAGGCGATTCCCGGGGAGAAGCCGATCGAGCGTCTCTTCGGGCAGTGGGGCGGTCGCGACCATGTAGGAACCGATCGGGATGATCTGCCGACGGAGCGCCGGCACGAGGTCCTTCGGTGTGTAGCCGTTTGTCGCCATGAGGACGCTTCCGGCGCGGATCGTTCCTTTCGTCGTCTTCACGACATGCCCGGCGCCCGATCGGGAGAGATCTGTGACCTCGCACTGCTCGACGATCAGTATCCCTCGTTGTGCGACTGCGCGGGCGAGGCCGAAGTTGTACTTCGCCGGGTCGACTGCGCCATCCGTCTCGCTGACGAGAGCGGCGGTGAAGGTATCGGAGCCGATGACGGAAGGGAGTGCGTCGCCCTCGACGACCGTCGTCTCGAATCCGAACATCTCCCGGTAGGTCTGGCTGGCCGCGTGCGCGTTCTGAGGACTGTCGCTCCGATAGCCGAGTGAAACGGCTCCCGTGCGACGGAATCCGGCATCGAAGCCATCCTCCTCGATGATGCGCTCGGCGAGATCGATCGCGTCGAGTGACGCATCCCAGAGTTCGCGGGTGACGTCGGGCCCATACTTCTTGATGAGCTGAGCTGTTGGCGGCTTGAGTCCAAAGTTCAACTGGCCGCCGTTGACGGCAGACGCGCCCTCACCGAGGAACTGGGCATCGACGACGACAACCGACTTGCCAAGGTCGGCGAGCCTGCGTGCCGCCGTCAGCCCGGTAACCCCGGCTCCGATGATCACAACATCGACCTCGTTGGGTGGGGCGTCGACGCTGATGTCGTCGGGACGAGGGGTGTTGTCCGTCCAGTACGGGATGGTCTTCATGTCTCGGTCCAGTGCTCGATTGCCCGTTTCGCGGCGGGGATGGTAGATGCGGGTCCAACGACTGAAGTCGTTGGACCCGGTAGAGCGGTAGAGCAGTAGCGCAGTAGCGCAGTAGATCAGTAACGCATTAGATCAGTTCTGATCTACTGATCTACTGAGCTACTTCTCGTAGACGACCTGTCCCCGCACCATCGTGAGATCCACAGACGCCGCAAACGCGTCTTCTGCTGTTTCCAACGGACGATCTACTACGACCAAGTCCGCGTCGTAGCCGATCTGGATCCGACCGGTGTGATCGTC
>JAUXCV010000372.1 GCA_030618675.1 Acidimicrobiia bacterium
GCTCAGGGTCTGGTCTGGGTAGCTCTCTGTGGCTGCGGCGGCGCCTGCCAGCGGCATCACCGCCATGATCATTGCGACCGCAGCGAGGAGGAAGAAGATCCTCCGGGTGCGACCACGTGGTTTCTTACTAGACATGCCTACTCCTCGTCTCTGAGACGAAAAAGAAGCGCTTGCGATCGTCCGAGGTTCTCGGTCCGGTACACGCAGCGCTCCTCCCCGTCCATGCCTTGCCTTCAGGCTTCGGTGCTCCCCCACATGGGCGATCCGACGCCTATCGGCTGATTGGAATCATGGTACATCCGATACCCAATTGCAGGACCTGGGGGACTAGGGCCGAAAGACCGTATTCCTGCACGGATGTGCACATTCGTACGCCCCTGCACGCATGTGCAACGTGAGGATACGGAACGACTGTCCCGAAAGCAGACCACGTCGTCGCTCTAGTCCGCAGAGTGGAAGTCCCCGCGCCCTCACATGCCCTGAGCGTCAGTACCTCTCCACGGTGGTGGATTCTCCCTCTCCGAGTCTTGGCGTTCGAGAGTCCGCCGAGAATCAGCGCAGAGGGGCTCTTTGTAGACGGCCGATACCTCTTGCGTCACGGCCGGATGCCCCCCTGCTCGTCGCAAGCTCCTCGCGTCCCCCCGTCCTTCGGCCGGGGGGACAGGGTGGGAGCACACCTGGCCAATCGGCCCTGCAGCTGAGAACCACTGCGCTCAACGCGGGAGAGGCCGATGGCCGACGCTTCTGAGGAGAGACGTCAGAGGGCTTCACCTCGCATGAATTGCTCCCACAGCCTCATCGCTTCTTCGCCGGACATGCCATCGAGGCGATCGTGGTGCAAACCGGCGGTGTGTATGAGGCGAGTGCGGAGCCATTGCGGTATCGGGTCGTCCACGGACTCGTGCGTGGATCGGATTCCGGCGCCGGGGGCGAACACCTCAGCCACCTCACGGAGAGACGAGGTCAACGCGGTGTCGGGCATCCCTGCAATGCGTTCCTTCATCTCTCGATACACGTCGTCATCCGCCCGCGCACCCGCTGCCCATATTTCGGCGATGTCAACCGACAGCCCAGAAGCCTCGATGACCTGCCAGACGATCCTCCAATCTCGGTTACCGACTACGAGTCTCCGGTACCCGACGAGGTCCCCGAGAAGCGCCTTCCCGGCGTAGGGGTTCTTCTCGATGAGCAGACACTTCTTGAGAATCGATCGAACAGTCTGCGGATCCTTCTTGCGGAGTCGTTTCAGGTCCTCCATCGCAGCGTCGGTGAATCGGACATGCGCACCCGGCATTTCTCAGAGTCCTCGTGGTCAGGCGGGAGCGATGGGCGATGAGTCTGAGAACCCAGCCGCTTCGCCGGCTTCGAGCTCTTCTTCGAGTTCGGCTCGATCGAAACCTAGAGCGGAGATGACGTCATCAAGAGAAGTTCGATTCCCGGTGTCGGTTGCGGCTCGCGAGAGGACCAGCACAGCCGAACGGAGGTCATCCTCTCGTTCAAGGATCGACTGCATTCGCTTCATGCCGACGACGACCGCGGCCGGCTCGCCTCTACGTTCGACAACTATGCCGGCACCGGACTCAGCGTCGGCGACGATCCGCGATACGCCGCGCTTGCTGGCGTCGGTCACAGACAGCGTGGATTCAAAAGCGAGAGTGCTCATGTCAATTACTATATAGCATTCTACATAGATTGCAACAACACTTGCTTCACTCCGTCGCGATGAACCACGCTCGATCGAACTCCGACTCGAGCTATCAACCTGTGGGTCTACTCGCGTTCGTCCATGGTTGAGCAACCTCGGACTACCGTCTGTAGCGATGCCTTCGATCACCGTTCCCGACTACTCCGGCGGGTCGCTCGTCAACCTCGTCGCGGAGTTCGAGCACCGGCTTGCCGGGTCGAGCGCGAGCCCGCGGCTGCATGACCCTCTCGCCGGGTTGATCCCGGAGGCGTCGACCTACGTTCTGTTCCTCTTCGACGGCCTCGGTACCCTGCAACTCGATCATCCGGCCGCGGCGCCGTTCGCCGGAGCCTTGAAGGCGAGCCTCGATTCGCCGTTCCCCGCGACAACAACGGTGAGTCTGGCGACGATCGCCACTGGTTTGCCCCCATCGCAACACGGCCTGCTCGGCTACCAACTCTGGCTCCCCGAGGTCAACCACGTCGTCAACACCATCAAATGGACGACGCTTTGGGGCAAGAGCGTGTCTTTCGACACCGGGAGGCTGCTGCCGGCGCCGAATCTGTGGGAACGGCTGCGTACTGCTGGG
>JAUXCV010000221.1 GCA_030618675.1 Acidimicrobiia bacterium
GTCTTGTCCTCAGCCCGTCCGAGACCGGTCTCCTCACGAGCTAGATACGCCAACCGCTCGCCGTCGGCGAGCATCTTCGAACGCATCGCATCGACGATGACCCTCCGCTTCTCGAGCCCCATCTCTCGATAAGCGAGGAAGGCCCGACGAGCGGCAGAGACCGCCTCATCGATCGTGACGTAGATACCATCGCCGAGCTTCGCCGAGAACGCGGCACTCTCCGCCGCCGCTCGCAACGACGGTCCGGTCCGATTCCGGCCTTGCACGGCCTCGACCCGGCCACCGACGCGAGCGATGATCTCTGCGATCTCCTGTTCGGTCAGCACCGGAGACTCACTTCACGAACACCGTCTCACCGTCGACCTCCCACGTGTCGACGATCCCCATGATTACGGCGTCGCACGGCTTGTCCTTCGTAAGTTCCGTCTGACGGGCGGAGCTGCCCGATGCGTACATGACGACCTCTCCGACACCGGCGCCGACCGCATCGACGGCCACGACGTAGGAAGCCGTGTCGGTGTTGTCGACGTCGATCTGGCGGACGACGAGGAACTTCATCCCCTCCATGAGGGGCTCCTTGCGACTCGACACCAGCGTGCCGGTGACCCTTCCGAGCTGCACCTATCCCACCTCCTCGCCTCCGTATGGGGCAGCCGGTATCAGCCCAGTTCTTCCTTGGCTTCGCCGGCTCGTCCGAGCGGGAGAATGAGATCGATGTTGAGATGCGGGCGAGCGATGACGTGGGTCGAGATGACCTCGCCGACCTTCTCCGCACCGCGGATGCCGGCATCGATCGCGGCCTTCACCGCAGCGACGTCACCGCGGACGATCGCCGTCACGTAGCCGCCACCGGTCTCCTCGTACGACACGAGTTCGACCTTCGCTGCCTTCACCATCGCGTCGGCCGATTCGACCATCGCCGCGAAGCTCCGGCACTCGATCATCCCAAGTGCTTCAGCCATTCGTCTGCTCCTTTGTGATTGTGTGTCACTCTAGGTGACTATGTCGGTGGTGCGAGCAGTCGAGTACTGAGTACTGAGTACTGAGTGCTGGGTACTTGCTTCAAACCACTCTTCCCTCGAGGCCTTCGAGGGCTGCTACGGCGGCTCTCCAGCCCACATCGATGTCCCGCTCTTCCCCTCCGAGATAGATCCGCCCCATCGAACCGTGGGAACGGACCTCCAGGATGTTGATCTCCGCGGCCTTCTCGGCCTCATTGGCGGCCAGCGCCGCATAGGCGGCCGGTTCGCATTCGAGAACGTAGAGCGTCTGGCCGGGGATGATCAGCTGACCATGCCGGGTCCGGTTGATCAACTGAGCGTGGTGATCATCGATGCGCCGGATGATCTGCGACGACAGAATCTTCGGCTTGATGCGGTCGTTCTCAACGTGATCGATCGATTCGAGAATTGCTTCACCCGCCGCCCTCGTCTCTGCCTGGTCTGGCGAGTGGACCTCGAGCAGGCCGTAGTAGCGCTCGATGATCTGCATCCCGGGCTTGACCGTGGTGGCCTTCAACGCCACGTCGGTGAGTCGGTTGATCTCGATACCGGGCGCCACTTCAACGAACAGCGAGGCGTCGCCGGCGAGGGGAAGGAACCCCTGAGCCACGGTGCCGAGGAACGCTGCGTACTGCGGTTGCAGCGAGTCCAGGAAGGTGTACGACCGGACCTCAATACCCTTTGCCACCGGCGTCTCCTTCCGCTCCTCCGACGATAACCACTCCCGCGGATGCCCCGATTCTGGTGGCACCCGCTGCGATCATGTCCTCCGCTTCCTGGGCCGTGTGCACGCCACCGGAAGCCTTCACTCCCATGTCGGGCCCCACCGTCTCACGCATCAGCGAGACGTCGTAAACGGTGGCACCTCCCCCACCGAAACCGGTCGAGGTCTTGACGTAGTCCGCTTTGGCTTGCTTGGCGAGCGCTGATGCGATGACCTTCTCCTCGTCGGTGAGCTTCGAGGTCTCGAGGATCACCTTGACGATCGCGCCACCCTCGTGGGCCGAGTCGACGACCTTCTCGATGTCCGTTCGGACAAGTTCGAGATCGCCGGACTTGAGTGCCCCGATGTTGATGACCATGTCGACTTCGCGCGCCCCGTCCCGCAGCGCCCGACGAGCTTCCATCGCCTTGATCTCCGGCGTGGTCGCACCGAGGGGGAACCCGATTACGGAGCACGTCACGACGTCGGATCCGCGGAGTCGGTCGGCCGCTCGCTTCACCCAGGTAGGATTGACACACACCGAGGCGAACCCGAACTCCTCCGCCTCGTCGCAGAGCACGTCGATCTCGTCTGCGGTGGCGTCGGGCTTGAGAAGCGTGTGATCGATGTACTTCGCCACGTCGAGCGGCACATCGGCTGCGGTTCCGTGGAACGCGACCCGGTCTGCGCCGTTGGCGACAACCTGTCGAACCGCTTCGGGGTTCTTGCAGATGTCGGACCGCTCGGCGAGGGCGGTGAGCACTTCCTTGGTGATGAGTTCGACCAGAATCTCCCGGTCGAGGATGTCGTTGGTCACGTGGACCCTCCGGCGTATTGGTTCTCGATCTTGCTGATCTTGTCGACCCGGGCAGCGTGGCGCCCCTCACCCCATGGTGTCGCAAGCCACTCCTCGACGATCTGCCACGCGAGATTCGGACCGATCAGTCCGGCACCGAGCGTGAGAACGTTGGCGTGGTTGTGCTCCCTGCTGTTTCGGGCGGTCGAAAGGTCGTAGCAGAGGGCCGCACGGACGCCGGGAACCTTGTTCGCGACCATCGCTGACCCGATACCGGCCCCGTCAACGATGATCCCCCACCGGCAGGTGCCGTCTGCAACCAGACGAGCGACCTCGTGTGCGAAGTCGGGATAATCAACAGCCTCGCCGGAGTCGGTCCCGCAGTCGTGGACGTCGTGGCCCGTCTCCTTGAGCCTGAATGCCAGTCGCTCCTTCAGAGCGAACCCGCCGTGGTCTGAGCCGATGGCGATCGTCGCCACCCCGCCGGTCGGCGACGGCGGGACTTCGCGTTCAGGCAGCGGGGGAACGCGCCCTGCGTCGTCGAGGACGCCGGTGACGATGTTCCGAACCAGGTCTCTGACCTCGTCTTCGAGTTGTGGCGGTTGTTCTGGCATACGCCGATTCCTCTGTCGCTACGAACGCCATGATAGGTGGCTGAGCGCGGCCGAACCGGCATAGCGGTCGACCGCTAGCCTCACGGGTATGGAGGCCGCAAACAGATGGGAGACGGAGGCGATTCGCGAGGCGCGGGATCGCCGACGCGGGCGACCGACCGTATCCCAGCAGCGCAAAGCA
Source organism: Acidimicrobiia bacterium (assembly GCA_030618675.1). Lineage (GTDB taxonomy): Bacteria > Actinomycetota > Acidimicrobiia > Spongiisociales > UBA5794 > JAHEEL01. The sequence goes on from JAUXCV010000221.1 coordinate 3,296, forward strand.
CCCGACCCCGACGGCGAATGGCGAACACTTCGCGAAGCTTCGGAAGAGACCGGGATCCCGGTAGGAACCCTCCGGAAATGGTGCCGCCGCGAGTCGGTCGATTCCTACCTCGAATCAGACGGCGAGTTGACCCTGAGAATGCTGGAGATGGGGTCAGTGGAGCGCAACGCGAGGGCGTTGGGTCGGGAGTTGGACGGAAGCACACAGCAGACAGCAGACAGCAGACAGCCGGAGGAAAGGCGACAGACAACAGGCGACAGACAACAGGCAGAGGGAAGCGGACAGCCCGAGGCCCCTGCTGACGCGGTACGGGATACGGACTACGGACTACGGACTACGGCCGACGAAGTCGGCTCCACCATGATCGTCCCCATTGATGCTTGGGACAAGATGTTGACCCA